>JANNJF010000732.1:0-7647 GCA_031405715.1 Gammaproteobacteria bacterium
ATGGTTTTTTCTACGTGGATGGCACCCCCACGGATTGCGTGCACCTGGCCATCACCGGCCTGCTGTCGCAGGAGCCGGATATCGTGATCGCCGGCATCAACCGCGGCGCCAATCTCGGGGATGACGTGATTTATTCCGGCACCGTGGCGGCGGCCATGGAGGGCCGCTTTCTCGGACTGCCGGCGATCGCCGTGTCCCTGGCCGGCAAGGCCGGGGTGAACTTCGATACCGCAGCGCGCGTGGTGTTGCGTCTGCTGGATCAGCTGCGTAACGATCCGTTGCCGGCGGACACCATCCTCAACGTCAACGTTCCGGATCTGCCGTTTGATCAGATCGCCGGCTATGAAGCGACACGCCTTGGTCATCGGCATAAAGCGGAGCCCGTTATCCAGGCCGCCGACCCCCACGGCAATCCCATTTACTGGGTCGGTGGCCCCGGCGCGGAAGCGGACGCCGGACCCGGGACGGATTTTCATGCGCTGCGCAACCATTTTGTCTCGATTACGCCGCTGCAGGTGGATCTGACGCGTTACGCGGCCCTCGACCAAGTGGCTTCCTGGTTGGGCAAAAAATTACATCCATGAGCCAGCCATCCCAAGGTATCGGCATGACGTCGCTGCGCACGCGCGAGCGCCTGATACAGCGCCTGCGCGATAACGGCATACGCGACGAGCGCGTGCTCGCGGCGGTGCTCAACGTTCCGCGCCATCTGTTTGTGGACGAGGCCCTCGCCAGCCGCGCCTATGAAGACTCGTCCCTGCCCATCGGCTACGGCCAGACCATCTCCCGTCCTTATATTGTCGCGCGCATGACCGAGGTGTTGTTCGCCAACGGCCCCCTGAACAAGGTTCTGGAGGTCGGCACCGGCTCCGGCTATCAGACGGCTATCCTGCTGGCCCTGACCGACGCCGTGTACTCGGTCGAGCGCATCGAGCCGCTGCACAAGATCGCCCGGCGCCGCCTGCAGGACCTGGGCTACCGCGATTTCCGCCTCACTCTTTCCGATGGCACCTGGGGTTGGGCGGAGCATGCGCCGTACGACGGCATCCTGGTGGCCGCGGCGCCGGATGCCATTCCCATGGCCTTGTGCGAGCAGCTCGCCCCGGGTGGGCGCATGGTGATTCCCATCGGTGAAAACCAGAACCAGGAACTGGTGCTGATCACGCGCGATGACCGAGGCTTCACCACCGAACAGCTGGGCTTGGTGAACTTTGTTCCCTTGGTGCGGGAGCAGGGCTGATGCATCCCCCGTCACGCCGATTCAGAGATCATGCCCGTTAGGCCAGCGCTTATTGTCTTGCTGGCTGGATTGATGCTGACGGCATGCGGCGGCGACCGACCTATTGTTCCGGTCAGCGATCGCAGCCTCAACCAGCGGCAACCCGAGTCGGAAATGCGCACCGTGCTGCGCGGCGACACGCTGTATAGCATTGCCTGGGAGTCGGGCCGGGATTATCACGAGCTGGCGGCCTGGAACGGCCTGGCCCCGCCCTACACCATCGTCCCCGGACAGCAGTTACGTCTGTACCCACCCCCCACCCACGTCGTGCTGCCGACGCCGCTTCCGCCGACACCGGCGGTAGAAAAAAAAGCGGGTCCACCCCCCGTCAAAGTGCCTGTCTCGAAGCCGCACAAGACGGCAAAACCGGCCACACCCGCACGCCTTCCCCCAACGGTCCTTAAGCTGCCCAAGCCTAGGCCCACGGCCACTGTCATCGCCGAACCCAGCAAGCCCGTGCGTCCGGCCAAAAACGTGAGTCGCCCGACGAGCAGCGGCACCGGATCGGGATGGGTGTGGCCGGCGGGCGGCAAAGTGCTGAAGAACTTCGACGAAAACGGCGCAGGCAAGGGTCTGGATATCGGCGGGTCCAAAGGCCAGGCGATACAGGCGGCGGCGGCGGGACGCGTGGTTTATCAGGGGAGTGGACTTCGCGGTTACGGACAGCTTATTATCGTTAAACACAGTGACGAGTATTTAAGCGCCTACGCCCACAATGACCGGATCTACGTTAAAGAAGGTGATACAGTGAAGCGCGGCCAGAAAATAGCGGCCATGGGCGACAGCGGTAGCGAACAAGTCATGTTGCATTTCGAGATCCGGCGCAACGGTAAACCGGTCGATCCACTCAAATATCTCCCGAAACGATAAGTTATGGCACGCCGCAAAACATCCCCTGGAAGAGGCGCGAAAAAAGACGACTCAGAACACGAGGAGCCCGGCGTCAGCGCGCCCGCCCTGGATGAACACGCGGAAGGCGATATCGAACCGGCCGTGGTGGACGACGTGGACAGTGATGTGGACAGTGAGGACGCCGACGAAGTAACAACGAAGCAAGCGGCAGCGGAGGAGGATGAGGAAGAAGGCGAGGAGGAGTTGTCCGTCGCCAAGCGCAGCCGCGAGGAGGCCGCGGAACGGGCCGAGACCGCTGAGCCCACGCTACAGGCCGACGCCACACGCCTTTATCTGAAGGAGATTGGATTCTCCGCGCTGCTCACCGCCGAGGAAGAAGTGTATTTCGCCCGCAAGGCGCGCAAGGGTAACGAAGCGGCGCGTAAGCGCATGATCGAAAGCAATCTGCGCCTGGTGGTCAAGATCGCACGCCGTTACATGAATCGTGGTCTGGCCCTGCTCGATCTCATCGAAGAAGGCAATCTCGGCCTGATCCGCGCGGTGGAGAAGTTCGACCCCGAGCGCGGCTTCCGTTTTTCCACCTACGCCACTTGGTGGATACGTCAGACCATCGAGCGCGCCATCATGAATCAGACGCGCACCATCCGTCTGCCGGTGCACGTGCTGAAAGAGATCAATATCTACCTGCGCGCCGCGCGTTATCTGTCCCAGAAGCTGGACCACGAGCCCACGCCGGAAGAAGTGGCGACCCTGCTCGACAAGCCGATCGAGGATGTGAAGGCGATGCTCGGGTTGAATGAACGCATCAGTTCGGTGGACGCGCCCTTGGATTCCGACCCGGACCGCTCGTTGCTCGACGCCATCGCGGACGACCGCACGCCGGATCCGGAAAAAATCATGCAGGACGAAGACCTGCACGCCCAGATCCGCGCCTGGCTGAATGAGCTCAATGACAAGCAGCGCGAAGTCGTCGAGCGTCGCTTTGGCCTGAACGGCCGTGAAATCTCCACCCTCGAGGAAGTCGGTGCCGACATTGGCGTGACCCGCGAGCGGGTACGCCAGATCCAAGTGGAGGCCCTGCGCCGTCTACGCGTGATGCTGGAAAAGAGCGGCTATTCCATCGACTCGCTGTTCTGAATAGTAAGCTGGAGTGCGGCGGCTTGCCGCCGCTTTATTATCGGGGGCTTGCCCCCGAGTAGCTCGGTGAGTTGCACGGTCGGCCAGTGAGTGTGCGGCGGCAAGCCGCCGTATTAAAGCGGGAGCAAGCTCCCGCACTCCACAAAACAAGCCGACTACGAAGCCTCTATCATCATCAACGCCGCCGCCACCCGCCGACCTTCTCCCATCAGTATGTTATAAGTCCGGCAGGCCGCCGCCGTATCCATGACCTCCATACCGATACGCGCCTCGATGAGCGGGCGGGTCATGGCCGGGTCGGGAAACCGCAGGCGCACCCCGGTTCCCAGGATCACCAGTTCCGGGCGCAACTCCGCAACCTGCATGAAATCCTCGAGACCCAGCTCGGCTACGCGCGCGGGTCCCCAGGGATCGAGGATGCGGTCCGGCATTAACACCAGGCTGCGGGCATAGGTCTGTTCATTGATGGTAATCGACCCGACCCCATAGGCGCGGATGATATTAGCGCCGTCGCCGGTCTCCAGGTGTATTTTCATGCCGCAGACCCCCTTCGGGTGATGCCCAGGACGATATATCCATGACGGTATATAATGTTGCCACCGTCATTGACAGTCTGGCCTTCGGCCAGTAATGTTTCCGTCTTTCGAAAACGCATATATTACAAGGATTTCTGCTCCGCCGGTAATGTTCCGGCTCGGCTCACCCCATGAAACCATCAGACCAATTCTCCCGCATCGAGCGTCTGCCGCCGTACGTCTTTAATATCGTCAACGAGCTGAAGGCCCAGGCCCGCAAGCGCGGTGAAGATATTATCGACTTCGGCATGGGCAACCCGGACGAGCCCACCCCGCAACACATCGTCGACAAGATGTGTGAGGTGGCGCAACGCCCCGATACCCATCGTTACTCCGTTTCCAAGGGCATACCCCGCCTGCGCCGCGCCATCTGCACCTGGTATAAGCGCCGCTATAACGTGGACCTGGACATGGACAAGGAGGCCATTGTCACCATCGGCTCCAAGGAGGGTCTGGCGCATCTGGCCCTGGCGACCATGGATAAGGGCGACGCCGTGCTGGTACCCAACCCCAGTTATCCCATACACCCCTATGGCTTTGTCATCGCCGGGGCGGACATCCGCCACGTGCCCCTGGTGCCGGGCGGTGATTTTTTTGCCGAGCTGGAAAAGGCCATCAAGAACGCCTGGCCCAAGCCCAAGATGCTGATCCTGAATTTCCCCGGCAATCCCACCGCCCAGTGTGTCGATCTGGATTTCTTCGAGAAGGTAGTGGCGGTGGCCAAGGAGCATGGCATCTGGGTGGTGCACGATCTCGCCTACGCCGACATCGTGTTCGACGGTTATGTGGCACCATCGATTCTGCAGGTGCCCGGCGCCAAGGACATCGCGGTGGAATTCTTCACCCTGTCCAAGAGCTACAACATGCCCGGTTGGCGCGTGGGCTTCATGTGCGGCAATCCGATCCTGGTGGCCGCCCTCGCGCGGCTTAAATCCTATTTCGACTACGGCACGTTCACACCCATCCAGGTGGCGTCCATCCTAGCCCTCGAAGGGCCGCAGGACTGTGTCGAAGAGATCCGTCAGCGCTATCAGAGCCGGCGCGATGTGCTGTGTCACGGCCTGCATGCCGCCGGGTGGATGGTGGATATCCCCAAGGCGACCATGTTTGTGTGGGCGCATATTCCGCCGCAGTACCGGCATCTCGGTTCTCTCGAGTTCACCAAAAAACTCCTGATCGAGGCGAAGGTGGCGGTCTCCCCCGGCATAGGCTTCGGTGAATACGGCGACGAGTATGTGCGCTTCAGTCTGATCGAGAACGAACACCGTACCCGTCAGGCCGTGCGCTCTATTAAGGAGATGCTGCGGCGTGATCACGGTGCGGAAAAAAAACTTAACCAGGTATAGCCAGTGAACCCTGTCAAGATAGGTCTGCTCGGTCTCGGCACCGTCGGTGCCGGAACGGTCAACGTGCTGACGCGCAACGCCAGCGAGATCACCCGCCGCGCCGGGCGTGAGATACGCATCGTGCACGCCTCGGCGCGCGACATCATCAAACCACGCAGCTGCCCGATGGAGGGGATCCGTCTCACTCTCGACCCGTTCGCGGTGGTGAACGATCCGGACATCGATGTGGTGGTGGAACTGATCGGCGGCAACGAGCCGGCGCGTGAACTGGTGTTGCGCGCTATCGCCAACGGCAAACACGTGGTCACCGCCAACAAGGCCCTGATCGCGGTGCACGGCAACGAGATCTTCGCCGCGGCGCAGAAACAAGGCGTGATGGTGGCCTTCGAAGCAGCGGTGGCCGGTGGCATCCCCATCATCAAGACCCTGCGCGAAGGTCTGGCGGGCAATCGCATCGAATGGCTCGCCGGCATCATCAACGGCACCGGCAATTTTATACTCACGGAAATGCGCGACGACGTGCTAGGCGCCACACACGCCAGGCCGGGGGCGACCCAGGGCCGCGACTTCGCCGATGTACTCGCCGAGGCGCAACGCCTCGGTTATGCCGAGGCCGATCCGACCTTCGACGTGGAGGGTATCGATGCCGCGCACAAACTGACCATTCTGGCCGCCATCGCCTTCGGCATCCCGCTGCAGTTCAAGAAGGTCTACACCGAGGGCATTACGCGCATCACGCGCATGGACGTGGAGTATGCCGAGCAGCTGGGTTATCGCATCAAACACCTGGGGGTGGCGCGGCGTACCGACGCCGGCGTTGAGTTGCGTGTACACCCGACGCTGATCCCGGAGCGCCGCCTCATCGCCAACGTGGACGGCGTCATGAACGCCGTGCTGGTGAAGGGCGATGCCGTCGGCCCGAGTCTGTATTATGGTGCCGGTGCCGGTGCCGAGCCCACCGCCTCGGCGGTGGTGGCCGACATCGTGGACGTGGCGCGCACCCTTACTGCCGACCCGAACAATCGCGTACCGCACCTAGCGTTCCAGGCGGATCAGCTGTCCGACCTGCCGATCCTGCCCATGGAGCAGGTCGAGACCGCGTATTATCTGCGACTGCAGGCGCAGGACAAACCTGGCGTGCTGGCAGACGTGACACGCATCCTGGCGGATCTCGGCATCAGCATCGAGGCCATGCTGCAAAAGGCCCCAGCCGCGGGGGAACACGAAGTACCCATCATCATGCTGACGCACAGAGTCATCGAGAAGAACATGAACGAGGCGATTGTGCGTATCGAGGCCCTGAGTTCCATCAACGCCAAGATCATGCGCATCCGCCTGGAACACCTGAACCGCGACTGGAAATAGACCATGCCATTTCGACATCGTTATACCGGCCTCATCGAACGTTACCGTGATCGTCTGCCGGTGCACGACGATACCCGCATCATCAGTCTGGGGGAGGGCAATACGCCCCTCATCCGTCTCAACAATATCCCGCGCGACCTGAAGGACAAGGTCGAGATCTATGTGAAGTACGAGGGTCTCAATCCCACCGGTTCGTTCAAAGACCGCGGCATGACCATGGCGGTCACCAAGGCGGTGGAAGCGGGCAGTCGCGCCATCATCTGCGCCTCCACCGGCAATACCTCCGCCGCCGCCGCGGCCTATGCGGCGCGCGCCGGCATTGCCTGCTTTGTGCTGATCCCCGACGGCAAGATCGCCCTCGGCAAGCTGGCGCAGGCCATGATCCACGGCGCCGTGGTGATACAGATCAAGGGCAACTTCGACGCCGGCATGCAGCTGGTGAAGGACGTGGCCTCAGAGGCGCCGGTGACCATCGTCAACTCCATCAATCCGTTTCGTCTGCAGGGCCAGAAGACCGCAGCCTTCGAAATCGTCGAGGAGCTCGGCGCGGCGCCGGATTACCACTGCCTGCCCGTGGGCAACGCCGGCAACATCACCGCGCATTGGATGGGTTATAGTGAATATGCCGAGCACGGCATCGTGAACAACCGCCCGCACATGGTGGGTTATCAGGCCGCCGGATCAGCGCCGTTTATTCAGGGCAAGATGGTGGATAATCCCGAGACCATCGCTACCGCCATCCGCATTGGTCACCCACAGTCCTGGGACAAGGCGTGGCAGGTGCAAAAAGAATCCAAGGGTTGGTTTGACGCGTGCACCGACGAGGAAATCCTGGCGGCGCAAAAACTCCTAGCGCACAAGGAGGGCGTATTCTGTGAGCCGGCGTCGGCCATTTCCCTGGCCGGTGCGTTGCGCGATGTCAAAAACGGCAAGATCCCCGCGGGCAGCCGCATCGTCTGCACCCTGACGGGTCACGGGTTGAAAGATCCGGATACGGCGATCAAACAGAGCACCACGCCGCTCATCAAGATCGATGCTGAGTTGGATGCCGTGAAACGTGCCATTCTGGACAATATGACGGGTTGATGCCGTG
>JANNJF010000733.1:0-5599 GCA_031405715.1 Gammaproteobacteria bacterium
GAGGTGCGGGGCCGGCGAGTGCATGATTAACCACTGCGATCCCCCGCTGTCCCGTCCGGCATCGGCGATGCCTACACCACCCGCCACAAACCCGGCGGCGGAGGGTTCGGCCGGGAGCGTGTAGTTCGGATGCCAACCGCAACCCAGCCTAACTATGTCTTTGCAGCACCCTCCAAGGACAGCGTGAGCGGTCGGAATTCGCGACCATCACCGCTGAAGAACCGCGAAAAACCCTCGTAGTACTCGAGACGCAATACCTGAATAGCCACGATCGCACCCTCGAAAACGATGATAAAAATATTTCCCAGCACCACCGTCGTCCAGTGTCCAGCCGTTCCGAGCATTCCGGCGAGCGTGAACACGGCGATGGCGAGTGCTACATGGTTCAGACTGAAGGCCGCCACGCGCAGGAACGAGAGCGTGTTTGAGATATATTTGACGATCGTCTCGAAACCTTCTATGACCACGATCAATAACCGCTCACCTAACGGCACTGCATTCTCGTGCCATAAATGACCGATGACCACGCTATACGGAATCAGCACACCCAGCGCCTCGGCCCAGCCCACGTCCGCCCCCGTGGCATAGCGATAACCGGCGAACAGCATGCCGAGATAGAACAAAAGCCCGGCGAGACCATTGCGGTCGACCAGGGCCATGATCAGATCGCCGTCGACCAGACGATTGCGTATATTCAGCATGGTCGCGAACACGATAAACCCTACGCCCCAATAAAGCGCCAGCGTCAGCATGCGCGTGGGATCGGACAGTGGCGACATCCACAGGGGATGCAGCACCTCCTCATAGCCGAACACGCTGCCATACACCGCGCCGAACGCCATGGAGGACATGCCGATGGCGACGACAAAGCGGGTGAAATGCCGCAGGCGGCGATGTAATGCCAGGCCCGCGAGCGCGATGACCAACCCGTGACCGACGTCGCCAAACATCATGCCGTACATGGCGATATACGTGATGGCGAATAGAAACGTCGGGTCGATCTCACCGTAGCGCGGAACGCCATAGGTCTTGACCAGTTGCGCGATCGGCCGCAGGAACCACGAATGACGCATGACCGACGGAACCTGCAGACGTTCCCCGGGTCGCGGGTCACGCGCCGTCAGCACGAAGCGATTGCCAAACCGCTCATGCAGACGTTCGCGCACACGCGCCACATCGCGCTTCGGCACCCATCCGCCGATGAGCGCCAATCCGCCGCGGCCGCACAGGGCCTCGCCCAGCTCGGCATAGGGCGCTGCCATGGCAAGCTGCTGTTGTGCTATCAGCAGCTTGTCGGTGAACTCCTTATGCGTCATCTCGATCAGCTGGCATTGGGCGCTGTTGTCCTCCATGAGGCTGTCGAAGCGCGCCTGCAGGTCGCGCCGCACCTTGTCCGGGCGGTCGTGCAGCTCGGCGGGGATTTCGACGCGGTGCCAGCCGGCCGCCTGCAGTACGGGAAGCACCTCTTCCTCGCGACCCTTCGGCCCCGCGACGACCACGTGCACCAGACTCTCGCTCTGGAGAAACGGGCGGGCCAGATAACCCGCCAGCGTCACCGCCTGTACGAGGCGGTCGAGATTGCCAACCGGCACCGTACCGATGTGCGTATCGAGGAAACGTTTGGTGCCGCAGAGCAGCCCGAGGTCGATGTCGAGTGCGGTGAAATTGTCGAGGGAACGCAGCAACTGGCCCACGCGTTTGCGCTCCTCTTCGATCTGACGCAGTCCTTCCTGACAGCTGGAACACTCGGCCCACACATCGCGCAACCACTCATCCAGTTGCTTTAGCTGCTCTTCGCTCACCTGCTGCAATGGCGGCAAAGCGGCACCCGCTTGGCGCGCGGCGCAATGTACCAATATCTTGTCGAGGCGTGCACGCGCGCTATGATAGTACTCACGGTAGGTCTCGCCCGGCAGTTCCGGCAGCCGGTCACTGTAGATTTTCATTGTCTCGGGATTAAACACCCCGGAGTCGGCCAGCATGAGCGCGGCCATGGAGGCGTCCTCGCTCAGGACATTCAGTGCGATATGTTGCATGGTCAGAGGCTTAAACATGCGCGCTCCTCATCCCAGCGCCGCCGAGATACCGGTGGCCTCCTGGATCAGTTCGGGCGACAACTCAAGCCGCTTGCCCTTGATCGCGGCACGTACCCAGCGCAGGTCGCGTTCGCGCAAGATGAGATAAGCGAAGGCGCGCGCCAGGTTGAAGGCGCTGCGCCGCAATACCGACTCCGCCAGCCGCCAGGACTCGCGTTCGAGGATATACGTTACCTCGCTCGCGTTGACGGCCCCCGCCAGCCAGCCTGAAAACGGCGCCGGCAGACGTGCAATCACCTCTTCGAAGCTGCCAAGCTGGGACAGCGCCAGCAGCTCGCGGCTGCCGAGTCGGAAAGTCGACGGAATGAGAAGATAGTAGGTCTCGGCGGATGACAGGCCGTAGGCAAAGCGGTAACGCAGCAGCCACAACAGATTCAGCCGATCGATGATGCTGCCAATCAGTGCGCGCAACTGTGTGGAAGAACCACCTTCGGCACTGAGGGCGCGCATGGCAAGCCCGGCATAGTACTGCCGGTCGATGGCGGCATCGAGCGCAAACGATTCATGGCGTTCCTCGAAGATGCGCCGCGCCTGGCGTGCGATGTCGGCGAATGCCGTACTCTCCAGCTGGCGCAGCAATTCGGCCACGTCCTCGGTGCGCAGCAGCTCCTCCGTCGGCAGGCGCTCGAACGGTCCCATGTCAACCAGCTGTTCGCGGATCGTGCTCGCATCCAGTGCGTTCAGTTTGCCACGCAGAATGGTTTTGAGATTGCTTAGTTCGAATCGGTACGCCCAGTAGAGCAAAAAGCTGCGTCCCTCTCCCGCAACGGCACGCGCCAATATCACGAGGTCGTCCAGCAATACGCTAATCAGCCGTTGCTCGCGTGAACGCGGTGCTAGGCTCGGTTCGCCGGGCTGGAACCCAGCGATGCCGGCGGCCCGCAACACTTCAACTTCCTGACCGAGCGGCAGTTGGATCAGGCTCTGGAGCTGGGCAGCGGACAGCAAGCGCGCCGCCATCACCGAAGTGCGTCCGTGCAGGTAGGCGTAACGCGCGGGGGAACTCATGTCAGGCCCGCTCCGGGTCCAGCAGCAGTGCCTGCGCCGCCTTTAAGGCCTCCTGCTCGCGCTCCTGCGCCTGCGCACCCAACTGTTTGCGCCGTTCCTCATAGCGCCGCGCCTGTTCGGCGATCGCCTGGACTGCGCGCTCCTCCGCCTTTTGCATGAACGAGGCGTGCAGTTCGGGCAGCCGCGCTTCGAACTGTTGTTCCGCCGCGCGCGCGTCATCGAGCGCCTGGCGGATCATGCGTTCGCGTTTGCCTTCCGCTTCCTTCACCAACGCCTCGGCCTGGAGCTCGGTGTCGAGCAGCCGCTTCAGTTCGTCTTCCATCTCTTCTGCCATAGCGCACCTCGTGTGTCAGTCATCCACTTAACTTTCTTGCTGTTGAGCGTCCTACCATCCATATTGCGTCTGCACACCCACTCCATACCGGACGGCCTCGCTCATGAGCGAGGCCAGACGGACACTCCGGGAGCCTCCGATGAAAGAGTTGGCGTCGGCGATGTCCAGGTAAACAGTGGCGTGGGGTCTATGCCGGACATGCATGCCGCCTCGATCATCGCCGAGTAGGTTGTTATCTGTGCTGCTTATGATTGTTTTTTTTATCATTCGCGGACGCCATGCCTCGTTCTTGTTGTGCTCCGCGGTAGCGGTGTCGATGGCATTTAGCGGCCACCCTCACCCGACAGACTTCATGCCACCATGAATTTTGCTTTAAAACGATGCTACTCCGCTGTCAAAACCTGGTTCTTGACGTGCATCAAATAAGAACTTAATAAATTACTTATTTGTTCGCAGTGCGCCTGAGTTTGATCCAGCGACCGGGGTCACTACTGAAAATTCACTGAAGGTGTAGGCGAGAGGTCGTTATATTTCTGCATACCCAAGCAGATTAGTGTGTTAAAAGGCTCGCAGTCTTCTGCACAGCCAAGGACGTGGTACGCGACGTGTATCGATTGCTATTGCGGGATAATCTTCTGTCGATGGGCGATTTCGTCAGGCTGCAAGTGGGCTTTACGAACCAGGGCATTGCACCTAGCACAACAACATTACACCAGAGTGATGTGGCGAATGAGTTTCGGCCAGGCGCGACCCCCTGGCGGCCAGTCCCTGCCGGTTCTGGTCGAGACCATGGCCAACAGGTAGCCATGACCAATAAACCTAGAAAAAGCAGTTAACCACGATTATGCTCTTAGGGCGGGCACGCCACACTGATTGAACGCAGATTTGCGCAGATGAAACAGAGTGTTGATGCATAGCACCTATGCACCCAGTGGGTAACTGAGCAATACAGGCTAGGCACGGACCACTCCGCGTTTATCTGTGTTCATCTAATGTGTAGTGCCCTACCTAAGAGCCATATTAGCGGCTAAACGCCGTTTTTAGGGTTAACTGGTGCAGCATGCCTGCGCCTGAACCGGCATCGAGTGTGCCCGAGAGGCGTGCCTGCGCCGCAGGTGCGACGGCCACCCCGGCCAGTGCTGCGCCCACTGGCAACAATGTTGTGTACCTTGCCGACCTTGATATTGACCATGCGCTGGCTGTACCAGCCGTCCATGGCCTCGACGAATATCTTGTGGTCTCGAGGGTGTGCGCGGCGGTGCGCCCGAGGGTGGAGAACAACCCGGTCACCTGCGTGGTCACCCTTTCGTGCAGGCGGCGTCTCTACCGTAGGTCAAAGACGCGCAGTGCTGTCGTCAGGAATACTACGCCCGCAGCAGAAGCGGATCTTGATATAGGTCAAAATGACGTCGGGCTATAATAGTATTCTGCATATCAGACCGATGCCTGATGGATACAGCGGTCACCGGACTTTTCACTACTGGATAAAACCCAAGACCATGTGTCTCGGCATACCCATGCAGGTCAGTCAGATTAACGGCTACGTCGCCCGCTGCCAGGCCAAGGGCGTGGAGCGTGACGTCAGTCTATTTCTCCTGCAGGATGCCATGCCGACGCTAGGGGATTTTGTGATGGTGCACGTGGGCTACGCCATACAGACCATTAGCCCAGAGGCCGCGCGCAGCGCATGGGAGTTATACGATGAAATGCTGGCGCACGAAGCGGGCGCGGATCATGCATGAGCTGTCCGTGTGTCAGGCCATGGTGACGCAGGTGGAAACCATTGCACGCACACACGGCGCACGCGGTGTGCGGCGCGTGTTTTTGCGCGTCGGTCCGTTGTCCGGGGTCGAACCACAGTTGCTCGCCCAGGCCTTCCCCTTGGCCTGCGCCGGTACGGTAGTGCAACAAGCGGACCTCTGCATCGAGACCCTGCCGTTGCGCGTGCACTGCGATACCTGCGGTGAGGAAAGCCCCGCCCTGCCCAATCGCCTGGTGTGCGGCGCATGCGGTGACTGGCATACAAAAATTATCAGCGGCGATGAACTGTTGCTCACCAGTGTGGAACTCATCACCAGCGGCGAGCCGGCAGCGTTTCTTGGCTGAATTCAGGAGGCCCTATGAGCAGCACCTGCGGTTGTAATGTCACCCCCGGCAACAC
>JANNJF010000734.1:0-1084 GCA_031405715.1 Gammaproteobacteria bacterium
CACTGGCATATGTACGATACGGTCAAGGGTGGGGATTATCTGGGGGACCAGGACGCCATTGAATACATGTGCCAGATGGCGCCGCGCCTGGTGATCGAGTTGGAGCATGCCGGCGTGCCCTTCACGCGCCTGCCCAACGGCCGCATCTACCAACGCAAGTTCGGCGGCCAGAGCCAGAATTTCGGCGGCGAACAGGCGGCGCGCACCTGTGCCGCGGCGGATCGCACCGGCCACGCCATCCTGCATTCCCTGTATCAGCAGAACATCCGTGCGCGCACTCATTTCTTCGACGAGTTTTTCGCCGTCGACCTGTTGCTGGATCAGGAGGGCTACGTGCTGGGGGCGTTGGTGCTGGAGATCGAGACCGGCGAGCCCCTCATCATCGAGGCCAAGACCACCCTCATCGCCACCGGTGGCGCCGGGCGCATGTACCGCACCGGCACCAATGCCCACATCAATACCGGCGATGGCATGGGCATGTGCCTGCGCGCCGGTATCCCCCTGCAGGACATGGAGTTCATCCAGTTTCATCCCACGGGCATCGCCGGCAAGGGCATGCTCATCAGTGAGGGTGTGCGCGGCGAGGGCGGCTATCTGCTGAACAGCGAGGGGGAGCGCTTCATGGAGCGTTATGCCCCCAGTGCCAAGGACCTCGCCAGCCGCGATGTGGTCAGCCGCGCCATCGCCATCGAGGTGCGGGAGGGGCGCGGCTGTGGGCCGGACAAGGACCATGTGCTGCTCAAGGTGAATCATTTAGACCCGGAGGTGATCAAGTCGCGCCTGCCGGGTATCCGCGAGCTGTCCATGCGCTTTGCCCATGTGGACCCGGTGGAGGCCCCCATCCCGGTCTATCCCACGGCCCACTACACCATGGGCGGCATTCCCTCCAACCGCTTCGGTCAGGTGGTGGCCCCGGCCCACCACGGCCCGGAGGAGGCGGTACCGGGCCTGTACGCGGTGGGCGAGTGTAAAATCACCCTTAGAAACAGCATAAGAGCAGGAATAGGAATCCCAAGAACATCCATTTTCCCTTAACCATTTCAACACTTCCAAATGGCCAATTGGAGAGGAGGGCACATTAGTG
>JANNJF010000735.1:0-3031 GCA_031405715.1 Gammaproteobacteria bacterium
ATGAGCCGGTTGTGCGCCAGGTGATAGAGATAGGTGGTGAACTTGGCGCGCACCTCGTAGCGCTGGCGTGCGTGGATCAGCTTCATCCACACGTCCTGAAACAGTTCTTCCGCCACCGCGGTCACGCTGCACTGACGCAGCATATAACGATAGAGCGGGCCTTTGTGACGCCGATACAGGACCTCGAAGGCCTGGGCATCGCCTTCCCGGTAGCGGTTCATCAGGTCTTCGTCGGAATCGGCGTCTGTCATACCTTAAACGCAGGGCGCAGCCTTTTGGGGTTAATGCGGGCGATGGGGCCTATGGTAGTCCGAGCGGTCTTGGGCTGTCCACCTAGGGTTGGGGGATTTAACTGTGGGGTTTCCTTGCGCTAAAATAAGTTGCCTCTCTGTCATGACTGACACGTTCTGCCGTCGGTGGGAGCGGCGGCAAGCCGCCGCAAATAAAGCGGGAGCGAGCTCCCGCACTCCAGTGGTGAGTGTCGCCCTTACACTGTCCGGAGGCCCGTCCGCTCACGGAGTGCGGCGGCTCGCTCCCGCCTTTCCACCCACGGCACAGTGCATACAGATAGGACCGCGATCAACGCAGCGAGCCCTCAGGATTTAACCCCGTTTCCCCCCGTGCCGCGTTAACAGTCAGTGCCCCCCGGCGTTGCCGGGCATTGCCATTCCAACAAGGAGAATAATGATGCGTTCATCTATCCGATTGTCTATTACCCTGCTGCCGGTATTCGGCATGTTGTGGCTTACCGGCTGTTCCTCCGGCGGACCCGCTGTGCCATCTCCCGACACACTGCCCGAGGCAAGACCCGCCACGACACAGTCCCATCAGCTACCCCAATCGGTCATCACGGATGGGCTGGCGGTGCGCAGCGAAGTCGCCAAAACCAAAGGCGAGCACGATATGCCCGCCACGGAAGAGAGGTTCAACGCGGCCGCATCCGCCCCGGCCAAGATGGCCCGGATGCTCCCGTCCCAGGATTTCCGCTACGCCATCGAACCCACCAACACGGAAAATTACCGCCACTTCGACGACAATCCGGTGAAGCGCGTGGCGGAGCAGCCGGTCTCGACCTTCAGCATCGATGTGGATACCGGCGCCTATGCCAATGTGCGCCGCCTGCTCAACCAGGGTCAGCTGCCGGTGAAGGACGCCGTGCGGGTGGAGGAGATGATCAACTATTTTTCCTACGATTATCCGCGGCCGCAAGACACCGCCCAGCCCTTCGCCGTGACCACGGAGCTGGCGCCCGCGCCGTGGAACCAGCACGCCGTGTTGTTGCGTGTCGGGCTCAAGGGTTATGATATCGCCGCGGAGAAATTGCCCGCGGCGAACCTGGTCTTCCTGATGGATGTCTCCGGTTCGATGCTGTCGCCGGATAAGTTGCCGCTGTTGCAGCGCAGTCTCGGCCTGTTGGTGCAACAGCTGCGCGCGCAGGACAGGGTGTCCCTGGTGGTGTATGCCGGGAATACCGGCGTGGTGCTGCCCCCCACATCCGGCGACCAGAAGGCCACGATCCGCGCCGCCCTCGATAGCCTGACGGCGGGTGGTTCCACCAATGGCGGCGCCGGCATCCGTCTGGCCTATGCCATGGCGGAACAGGCCTACATCAAGGGCGGCATCAATCGCGTGCTGTTGGCTACGGACGGTGACTTCAACGTCGGCACGGTGAGCTTCGAGGCGCTAAAGAACCTGGTGGAGGAAAAGCGCAAGACCGGTATCTCCTTGACCACCCTGGGTTTTGGTGGTGGCAATTACAACGACCATTTGATGGAACAGTTGGCGGACGCCGGCAACGGCAACTACGCCTATATCGACACCCTCAACGAGGCCAACAAGGTACTGGTGAGCGAGATGTCATCGACCCTGCAAACCATTGCCAAGGACGTGAAGATACAGATTGAGTTTAATCCCGCGACGGTGGCGGAGTACCGCCTGATCGGCTACGAGAACCGCGCGTTGAAGCGCGAGGACTTCAATAACGACAAGGTCGACGCCGGGGACATCGGTGCGGGCCACACGGTGACGGCGCTGTACGAGTTGACGCTGGCGGGTGCCGCGGGCAGCCGTATGGACCCATTGCGTTACAACAGCGATGCCCGCGATACAAAGGCCAATAAAGACGAGATCGCCTTGCTGCGCCTGCGTTACAAACTGCCGGAGAGCGACAGCAGCAAGCTCCTGGAGCAACCGATCCGTATTGCGGAGATCAAGGAGGCCGGTCAGATGTCCGTTGATTTTCGTTTCGCCAGTGCCGTGGCCGGTTTTGGCCAGTTGCTGCGGGGTGGCCGCTACACCGAGCGCTTTGGCTACGACCAGGTGCTGGCCTTGGCACAGGACGCCCGCGGTAAGGACGTGTTTGGTTATCGGGGGGAGTTTGTCTCCCTGGTGAATTTGGCCAAGACGTTGGATGGGGGAAGCAAGGCTGTGCTGCGTTAAGTTATCCAGCCACCCTGGCGCGAGGTTGTTTGTGCCAGGGTGGGCAGGGGCGGGTCGTGGAGTGCGGGAGCAAGCCCCCTTATTACGGTTTAGTGCCCTGCCTAAGCGCCATACTAGTGTGCAGTACCCTGCCTAAGCGCCATTATTAAAAGCGGCGGCAAGCCGCCGCACTCCACTCTATTTTATTGCTTCTCCGCCACCACCCGCCCCTCGGCGTTGACAAACACATGGTAACGGTTCCCGTCCTTGCAGGTCGCAATGTTGTCGTTCTCGCCCTGGCGCTTGACACTAACGACCTGGCCGCAAGGCATCCCCAGCAACGTAATCACCGCCGTCAGATCCTTGGCCAGCGCCGCATCATCCGCCGCCCAGGACGGCCCAGTGAAAAACGTCGTCAGTACGACCACGAGGGCCCAACTCTTCACGCGATTGTGCATAACATTTCTCCTGCAGTTAATTTAAAGCGTCGCAAACTTGTCCGGATCCGCCAACATGCCCCAAATAACTTCCCGCGACGCCACAATGGCACGGGCCAGCCCCGGGTCGCCGTCCTGCAACAGTGAGAGCACCTTGAGGAGCAGCATATCGTAGG
>JANNJF010000736.1:0-1252 GCA_031405715.1 Gammaproteobacteria bacterium
TATCTCGCAGATCTCCCACGAGCGAGTGGAAAACGTCAGCGACAAACTCACCGAAGGCGAGAACGTAACGGTGAAGGTGCTGGAAGTGGACAAGCAGGGTCGCATACGACTCAGCATGAAGGCGGTGGAAGAGACGCACTAAGCGTTCTTCGACGACACTTCCAAGGCGGTAACAAAAAAAGGGGCGCAAGCCCCTTTTTTATTAGGAGTGCGGGAGCTTGCTCCCGCTTTTAATATGGCTCTTAGGTAGGGCAATAAACCTTAATAGCGGCGGCAAGCCGCCGCACTCCCTGTAGATTTTAGAATTTCGTAGCGTGGATAATCCCCAGAGGGCGCGCGCAGCACAGGTTTAATCCCACAGCTGACGCCACCAGCGCCGCCGGTTTTCCGGTAGCGGCCAGGAGGTCTCCAGACCCTGCGGTGGCAGCAGGCTCATGATCCAGCCGGGTATGGGTGGGTTGCCGCTGCTGCCACAGGAGGAGCCGAGGTGGAAGGGGTCGAAGATCTTGATGAAGCTGGGCTGGGTCTTGCTGTCGGTGTAGACGATGCCGCAGTAGTCCTCGTAATGATCTGCGTGCAGCAGGGCATCGATGGCTTGGGTGAAGGTGGTCACCTGTTCCGCGGTCAGTGCCTGTTGCGGCAGCGGTTCTCCGATGGCGTAGACATACCAACCGGCGTCCGCCTGGGCGCGCACCGTTTGCCAGAAGTCATCCAGCTGGGCCCAGCTGAGGACACTGGTGAAGCTGCCGCGGAAGGCAGTGTAAAAAGGATCCGGTGCGGCGGAGGGCAGGGACATGCGTACGGTCCGGTCTGGGAATAAGGTGCGAAACTATAGCCTAACGGGGTGTTTTGCAACACACCCGGCATCCCGTCGGTGCCGCTTAGCGCTGGCTGTCGTGGATATACAGGCGCGCGCGCCGTACTTTGTCGATGCAGCTGGGGTAGCGCTCTAGTTGTTTCTGCACATTGGCGGCGATAATCAGATTGGCCGCCTTGGTCCAGGATATGGAACTGCTGAAACCCTTTAGCTTGGCATCCTCCAGTTCCGCCTCGGCGGCCTTCAGGCCATCGGAACACTGTATGGCATGGTCGCTGGTTACATTTCCAGAGCAAGCGGTTAACAGCAAGCCCAGTAGGCAGGCGGCGGATAGGCGGCGGAGTGCGCAGGGTATGGGCATTTGGGGTCTCCTTTATTCTAGGGGGTGACTGGCGCCGGCCCGTGGCGTCTTGAAGGTGGATGCCTGCGCGGGCC
>JANNJF010000737.1:0-3324 GCA_031405715.1 Gammaproteobacteria bacterium
GCGATTGATGTAGCCTGGGCGTTTTACGCTCCGTGGCGTAACGGCTTTCGGGTGATTTTTGAGAAAAATAACCATGGGTGTTGATCTGCCTTCCTGGTTTCCTGACCCGACCGTTCCGCAAGGCGATGCATCCCTGGCGGAGCATCGACCACATGAACCTATAACGGCCGCTTTCGAGAAGACTTTAGGACGCAGAGCCTCCGGGGAGAAGGCAATTTGTCACAGTATTCCCGGGGATCCGGTCCCGCCTGCGCCCCGATAGAGCCCGCGGCGCGCCTGACCGGCCCTGTCGGGCAAGCTGACGCGGTCAGTCAGCCCGAAGAGAAGTTTCCGACCCGGTTTTGCATAAAAGCGAGTGCATCCATCTGTGCCAGGGGCTTACTCACGTAATAACCCTGGATTTCGTCGCAGTCGTGTTCGCACAGGAAATCAAACTGCTGTCTGGTCTCAACGCCTTCGGCGATGACCTTGAACTTCAGATTGTGCGCCATGGCGATAATCGCCTGCGCAATCGACACCTTGTCGCCGTCAGCCACGGACTTGATGAAGGAACGGTCGATCTTCAGCGCATCCACCTGGAAACGCGGCAGCTGGGTCAGCGATGAGTACCCCGTGCCAAAATCATCAATCACCACCTGCAACCCCAGCTTCTTTAATTCACTGATCAGCGCAATCGCACGTACCGGGTCATGCATCACCATGCTCTCGGTGATTTCCAGCGCGATGCACTCGGCACTGCAACCGGTCTGTTCCAATACCTGGTTGACGTCCTGTATCAGGTTGCCGTGCATGAACTGGCGTCGCGACAGGTTCACCGCGATCGGAATATTGGGCAGTCCGTGCCGCGCCCAGTCGGCACCGGTGATGCAGGCAGACTTCAGCACCCACTCGCTGATCGGCACAATCAGGCCGGTTTCATTCGCAACCTGCATGAAATGTGCGGGCGGCACCAGCCCCAGTTCCGGGTGCTGCCAGCGCACCAGCGCCTCCAGCCCGGTGACGCGCCCGCTGCGCACATCGATCTTGGGCTGGTAGTGCAGCACCATTTCATCGCGTTCCAGCGCGCGGCGCAGATCCGTCTCCACCGAGATGCGCTCCACGGCGTTAGCGTTCATCTGCTCCGAGAAAAACTGAAAGCTGTTGCGACCGCTTTCCTTGGCGCGATACATCGCGGCATCGGCATTTTTAAGCAGCGTGGACGTATCCTCGCCGTCATCCGGATACGTGCTCGAACCGATGCTGGCCGTTACCCGGCATTCCCGCCCCGCTATGATATACGGCACGGTGAGGGCGTCGATCAGCTTGCGCGCCAGACTGCCGACGTAAAACGGATCGTCGACATCCTCGATCAGTACCACGAATTCGTCGCCGCCCAGGCGCGCGACGGTGTCACTCACGCGCAGGTTGTCGCGCAGCCGCTGCGCCACCTCGAGCAGCAGCGTGTCGCCAGCCTCATGCCCCAGCGTGTCGTTAATGACCTTGAAATGGTCAAGATCGATGAGCATCACCGCCAGGTGCGTACTGCGACGTTCGGACTGCGCAAAAGCATGTTGCAGGCGCTGCCTGAACACCTCGCGGTTCGGCAACTGGGTCAGCGGGTCAACAGCGGACGCTATCTTGATGTTGTCCTCGGTCTCCAGGCGCGCCACGTACTGGCCGATCTGACTGCCGATTGAATTCACGGTGGTAAGCAACGCGGCAGTGGGCGCGGGCGCGCCACAATGGAAAAACACCATCGCCCCGAGCACCTTGTTGCCGACCATCAGCGGAAATCCGAAGGCACCCTGTACGCCGGCCCGCCCCAGCGCCGCCACATGGGCGAGCCCGGGTTCACTGGCCAAGTCCGTGATCCACACCGGTCGGCCGGCCAGGTAACTGCGTTGCACCAGGCCCTGCACCGTCGCCGGCTCCGGCTTGATCACATGTTTGACGTGTTCGGCCAAAAACGCCTGCAGATCGGCGACATCAAATCCCCAAGCCTCGCGAAACCACAAGTCGCCGGATTCGCGGTCGAGCACCCAGCAGGTGCCGCAGCGCCACTCCATGCTCAGGCAGATGCTCTCAATCAATTGCGGCATGGCATCCGCCACGGTGGTGAATTCCGTCAGCACGCGATTGATGGCGCGCTCCATCGCATGGCGCTGCTCATCGAGTTTGCGCGCGGTTACATCCTCGACACTACAGGTCAGGCAGTCCGGCCGGCCGCTGAGGTTGCAGACCACAGACACAGTGCGCCGGTCCCAGCCGAAGCTGCCATCGTCGCGGGTGGACAGCAGCTCTGTCGACAGCGCAATTACCGCGCCCTGCGCCACCGTACCACGCGAACGGCGCCTGGGTTGGTCCACGCCATCGGCATCAACGAGGAGTGTCAGTCCGGCAATGTCCTGTTTCGCATAACCCAGCATGTTGCACAGCCCCGCTTCCCGGGACTCGACACTGTTGATGACGCTGCCGATCAGCCCGCCCGCACCGAGGTGCGTAGGCGCAAGCGGCGCCGTGTGGCAGATGGTGTCAATGCGTTCGCCGCCGGCTGTAGTAATCGTGGTCTGGTACGTCTGCCGGCGTGTGTGTACTGCGGGTGCGGGGGCGAGCATGGTATTGCCGCGCGCGTGGAGGCTATTCACCAGATCGCGCACATAGACTGTGCGCGACACCCCGAAGAGTTTTTGCCAAGCCTCGTCAGCGCCGATGTGACGGCCGTCCGCAGCCCGGAAGCACAGTGGGTCAGGCAACGCAGCGACAACCTCGGCCGCCATACGCTGCGCCTGGGCGAGATCATGGGCGCCGCTGCGCAGCGCTTCGATCAGGCGCGGATCGGGCGCGGCAACAAATGCGACGGCCGGCCCCGGCCAGCGCCGCACGCCGGCCATCAGCCCGAACAACGTGAGGCTGCCCAACAACAATACCCATGGTAACGCGGCGTCAGTGATGGCCAAAGACCAGCTGCCATCGCTGAAGCTGATCGCGCGCCACACCAGGATACCCAGCAGCACTGCAGCCGCCGCGCCCAGCGCGAGCAGGCGCACAGCCGGCGCTTTCGAGCCCTGCTGACCCTGATTGAATTGCCCAGTTTTGCTCATCCAGAAGGCCATTGACAACGGCTTTTTTCTTAACATGACACCCGAGACCGCTATTGCGGGCAACTACGACAGTGTGCCCTGCATGCGCCGCAGGCGCCAGTTGAGCGGAATAGCCGGTGCCAGCGAAACAAAGCCCCGCACGGCAGGCATGTCAGGCTACGCAGCCCGGGGCCATTCGTCCATGAGCAATACCGGCTAGAGGACATAGCCTTAACCTACTGTTACCTCAAAAATAATTAAAGGG
>JANNJF010000738.1:0-1931 GCA_031405715.1 Gammaproteobacteria bacterium
GGGTGCGGGCGCCGATCCGGCCATCGGCCGACAGGCCGCGGTCGAGGACCGTGAGCGCATCGCCGAGGCCTTGGCGGGCGCCGACTTGGTGTTTATCACCGCCGGCATGGGCGGGGGCACCGGCACCGGCGCGGCGCCGGTGGTGGCGCAGGTGGCGCGTGACATTGGCATCCTTACGGTGGCGGTAGTGACCAAGCCGTTTCCGTTCGAGGGCAAGAAGCGCATGGGCATCGCCGAACAAGGCATCAAGGAACTCGGCGAGTACGTGGACTCGATCATCACCATCCCCAACGAGAAGTTGCTGGGCGTGGTCGGCCAGGGCGCCAGCCTGCTGGAGGCCTACAGTCAGGTCAATGCCGTGCTGCAAGGTGCGGTGCAGGGCATCGCCGAGCTCATCACCCGGCCGGGGCTTATCAACGTCGACTTCGCCGACGTGCGCACGGTGATGTCGGAGATGGGTATGGCGATGATGGGCACGGCCACGGCCAGCGGCGAGCATCGCGCGCAAGAGGCGGCGCGCGCCGCGGTCGCCAGCCCGTTGCTCGACGACATTAACATCTCCGGGGCGCGCGGCATCTTGGTGAACATCACCGCCGGGCGCGATCTGTCGATCGGTGAGTTTGAGGAGGTCGGCAATACCGTGAAGGAGTTCGCCGCCGAAGACGCCACCGTGGTGATCGGCACGGTCATCGAGCCCGAGATGCACGGCGAGATGCGCGTGACCGTGGTCGCCACCGGCCTGGGCTTGGGCCAGAAGCGCCAGCAACCTTATAAGGTCATCAAGACCGGTACCGGCGGCCCGGCCGATTACGAGCAGCTCGACACCCCGACGGTCATCCGCCACCGCCGCAGTGAGGCGCGCGCCGCCACGGCCGCCCCCGAGGGAGGCATGGAATATCTGGATATTCCCGCGTTTTTACGTAAACAGGCCGACTGAGGGCGAATAGCAGTAACACTCGGCGCGGCGGCCAGGGACAAACCGAGCCAAAGCCGGGGACGGTTGGTACTATTGCCGGTCTGGAGGAGGGCGCCCGTAAAGCGCGGGCCCTGTCCGTGAGCGACCGACAACAAGAAGCCGTCGAGTAATGATAAAACAACGCACCTTAAAAAACGTGATCAGGGCAACCGGGGTTGGCCTGCACACCGGCGAAAAAGTATACCTGACGTTGCGACCGGCACCGGTCGATACCGGCATCGTGTTTTGTCGCACCGACCTGCCCACACCCGTGATGGTGCGCGCCCGTCCGGAGAACGTCGGCGACACACGTCTGTCCACGACGCTCGAAAGCAACGGCGTACGCATTTCCACCGTCGAACATTTGATGTCGGCATTCGCCGGTCTTGGCATCGATAACGCCTTCGTCGAACTGACCGCGCCCGAAGTACCGATCATGGACGGCAGCGCCGGACCGTTTGTGTTCCTGATCCAATCCGCCGGTATTCAGGAGCAGGCCTCGCCAAAACGCTTCATGTGCATCAAAAAGACCGTGCAGGTGGAAGATGGCGACAAGTGGGCACGTTTCGAGCCGTGGGACGGTTTCAAGGTCTCGTTCACTATCGATTTCGATCATCCAACATTCCAGAATTCCACGCAGCTCGCCAGCATCGATTTTTCGACCACCTCGTTCGTGAAAGAAGTAAGCCGCGCTCGTACCTTTGGGTTTATGCGCGATCTTGAGGCGCTGCAAAAGGCCGGTTTGGCGCGCGGCGGCGGACTCGATAACGCCATCGTCATGGACAGCTTCCGCATTCTGAACGAGGACGGACTGCGCTACGAGGACGAATTCGTGAAACACAAGGTGCTGGACGCGATTGGCGACCTGTACCTGCTCGGCCACCCGCTGATCGGCGCGTTCAGCGCCCACAAATCCGGCCACGCCGGATTTGTGGGCGACCAGCGCGTCGAGGTCGGTGCGGACAGGCCGAGCAGC
>JANNJF010000739.1:0-1499 GCA_031405715.1 Gammaproteobacteria bacterium
CCTGTCCTTCTCCCACAGGGAGAAGGGACCCCGTAGATTCTGCTGGGCACTATTTGCCGTTCTCCACAGTAAGTCTTTTGATGGCAGCAATGCGCTCACGCCGGATATGCTCCCCGATCTCCGGACCCTTGCCGCCGCGGCGTGCCACCGCGGCGGTATCGACGCTGCGTGCGGCCTCGAAGGCCTGACGGAAAATATCCGCCTGGGGATACGCTGCGTCTTCATGCCCGGTGCGACCACGCGCATCCGCCATGCAGGCGAGCACAAACTGCTCGACCCGCTCCGGTCGGCGAAAGGCGTCCATGGCCTCGAGGGTATCGAGCAGCGTTGCGGCGGTGAGTTCCGCCGCACGATGGGCGTGTGCATGATAACGTGTCACCAGCAGGGCGAGATCGCGGTAGTCGTTGGGCACACGCAGGCGTTTACAGAACTCACTCACCAGCGTAGTGCCCGCCTGCTCATGGCCGATATGCTTCGGCCACTCGGCCGGGGGCGTGACGCCCTTACCCAGATCGTGCAACAGCGCGGCAAAACGTACGCGCGTGTCGGCGGAAAGACGCGCCGCCTGATCCAGCACCAGCATCACATGCACGCCGGTGTCGATTTCGGGATGGTGCTGCGGCGGTTGCGGCACGCCGAACAGCGCGGCGATTTCCGGAAACAGACGCTCTAACGCGCCACAGCCACGCAATACATCAAAGAACACCGACGGGCGTTCTTCGCCCAAGGCGCGCTCCAGTTCGGCCCACACACGCTCCGCCACCAGGGCGTCGACCTCGCCGTTGTCCACCATGCGCCGCATCAGTGCATTGGTGGCGTGCGCCACCTTGAAGCCATACTTGGCGAAACGCGCGGCGAAACGCGCGACGCGTAATATGCGCACCGGGTCCTCACTAAACGCCTCCAACACATGCCGCAGCACACCCTCGCGCAAATCCACTGCCCCACCGAAAGGATCGATCACCGTGCCGTCGGTTGCCTCGGCCATGGCGTTGATGGTGAGGTCGCGCCGGCGCAGATCGTCTTCCAGGGTCACATCCGGCGCGGCGTACACCGTGAACCCCTTGTAACCGCGGCCGGTCTTGCGCTCGGTGCGCGCCAGGGTGCCGACGTCGAGAAGCTGTTGGAGGTGCTCCATCGACTCGTCGACGGGGGCAACACCGTCCTCGTCATCGAACACAACCTTGACGTCATCAAGACAGCCGACTGGATCGTGGACCTTGGGCCGGAGGGCGGCGACCGTGGTGGGCGTATCGTCGCGGAAGGCACCCCGGAGACGATCGCCAAGGCCAAGGATTCCGCCACCGGGGAGTACCTGGCTCGCGTCCTCCGCGGCGAACCGCTGGTCCCCCTGAGCGATGTCAGCTTCGCGGAGTTGAGCCAATTCCTGTCGGACCTGGATTTCACACGATCCAAGCGAGGAAAGTTCTGGTTCTTCGAGCACGCCCCTTCCGAAACGACCCTGATGTATCGGCCTTATCGGGTGCGAGAAAAGGTCA
>JANNJF010000740.1:0-8545 GCA_031405715.1 Gammaproteobacteria bacterium
ACCGGCGTTGAACAGATCCGTCTCAAGAAAGATCTGACCGTCGGTGATGGAGATCACGTTGGTGGGCACGAAGGCCGACACGTCGCCGGCCTGGGTCTCGATCACCGGCAGGGCGGTGAGCGAACCGGTCTTGCCCTTGACCTTACCCTTAGTGAATTTCTCCACATACTCTTCGTTCACACGGGAGGCGCGCTCCAGCAGGCGGGAGTGCAGATAGAACACGTCGCCGGGATACGCCTCGCGACCCGGCGGACGGCGCAGCAACAATGAAATCTGGCGATAGGCCCAGGCCTGCTTGGTCAGATCGTCGTACACGATGAGGGCGTCGCGGCCGGTGTCGCGGAAGAACTCACCCATGGTGCAGCCGGAGTACGGCGCGATGTACTGCATGGCGGCGGAGTCCGCGGCGGTGGCGGCCACCACGATGGTGTGTCCCATGGCGCCGTGCTCTTCCAGCTTGCGCACCACGGCGGCCACGGAGGACGCCTTCTGGCCGATGGCCACATAGATACAGATAACACCGGTACCCTTCTGGTTGATGATGGCGTCCACGGCGACGGCGGTCTTGCCGGTCTGGCGATCGCCGATGATCAGTTCGCGCTGGCCGCGGCCGATGGGCACCATGGCGTCGATGGCCTTGAGACCGGTCTGCACCGGCTGCGAAACGGATTTACGCTCGATCACGCCGGGTGCGACTTTTTCGATGGGCGAGGTCTGCGTGGCCTTGATCGGTCCACGGCCGTCGATGGGGATACCGAGGGCATCGACCACGCGGCCGATGAGCTCTTCACCCACGGGCACTTCCAGGATCTTGCCGGTGCAGCGGGCGCTGTCGCCTTCGCCTAAGTGCAGGTAGTCGCCCAGGATCACCGCGCCCACGGAGTCGCGCTCCAGGTTGAGCGCCAGGCCGTAGGTGTTACCGGGGAATTCGATCATCTCGCCCTGCATCACGTCGGACAGACCGTGGATGCGCGCGATGCCGTCGGTCAGGCTCACCACCGTACCTTCGGTGCGCGCCTCGGCGACGGTTTCGAATTTTTCGATCTTGCTCTTAATCAGCTCGCTGATTTCAGAAGGGTTCAGTTGGCTCATGGGTTTACCTTTAACGATTCAAATGGGAGGCCAGTGCGAGCAACTTGCCCCGCACGGAACCGTCGATGACGACATCGCCGGCACGTATAATCATTCCACCTATCAGCGTCGCGTCGACGCTGCTGGTGACACTTACCTCGCGACCGAATTTTTTCTTCAGCGCCGCGGCGATTTTGCTGGTCTGCTCCGGCGTGATGGCAAAGGCGGAAATCACCTGCGCCTCGATGCGGCCTTCGGCCTCGGCGCGGCGCGCCTCAAACAACTGGGCGATTTCCGGCAACAGCGCGATGCGGCGGTTGTCCTGCAGCACGCGGATGAAGTTCGCGCCCTCTTTCGACAGTGCCTTGCCGCAGATGTCGAGAAACAGCTGGGTGAAACGCTCGCGCGCCACCCGCGGGTCCATCGCCAGACGCGCGACCTGCGCGTCCGCGGCCACCGCGGCGGCAAGGTCCAGCATCTCGGACCACTGCTTCAGCGCCTTGTTGTCCTGCGCCAGCTTGAATGCGGCTTCGGCGTAGGGGCGGGCCAGGGTGATATTTTCAGACATGCGATGGTTTCCTTACAGCTGCTGCATGACACTGTCGAGCAGCTTGGCGTGGGCCTTGGCGTCCACTTCCTTTTCCAGGATGCGCGACGCGCCGCTCACCGCCAGTTCCGCCACCGAGGCGCGCAAATGCTCACGCGCCGCGTTGATCTCGCGGCTGATCTCGGCCTTGGCGGCCTTGAGGATATTCTCGCCCTCGGTGCGCGCCGCGGTCTTGGCCTCGTCGATCACTTCAGCCGAGCGCTTCTCCGCCTGCGCCAGGATTTCCGCCGCATGGCCCTTGGCCTCACGCAGAATTTCGACGGCGCGTTTGTCCGCGAGCTCCAGTTCGTGCCGGCCGCGTTCAGCGGAAGCCAGACCGTCGGCGATCTGTTTCTTGCGCTCGTTGAGCGCATTCATGATGGGCGGCCAGACGAATTTCATGCAGAACATCACAAACAGGAAAAACGCGATGGTCTGCCCGATCAGGGTTGCATTGATATTCATGCGCGGACCTTAAGGTAGGATTGTCGGCAAGAGACGGTTATTAACCGCCGATCACCGCAAACAGGATGTACATGGAGATACCCACGGCGATCATGGGCACCGCGTCCACCAGACCCATGACGATGAAGAACTGGGTGCGCAGCATGGGGATCAGTTCCGGCTGGCGCGCGGCGCCTTCCAGAAAGCGGCCGCCCAGAACACCGATGCCGATGGCCGCGCCAAGCGCGCCCAGACCCATCATGATGGCGCCGGCGATATACAACAGTGCATTTTCCATTTGTATCTCCTAAAGAAAGAAAAATCAGAGTGAAGAGTAAAAATCAGTGCTCATGATGGGCCATCTCGAGATAGACGATGGTCAGGGTCATGAAAATAAAGGCCTGCAGCGTAATGATCAGAATATGGAAAATCGCCCAGCCGACCTGCAACAGACCGGCAAACGGACCGAGGATCATGCCGGCGCCGTACATCACGGCGATGAGGATGAAGATCATCTCGCCGGCGTACATGTTGCCGAACAACCGCAGCGACAGTGAAATCGGCTTGGCGATGAGATTGACGGTTTCCAGGAAAAGATTCGGCAGCAGGAAGACAATCTTCATGGGCACGGACTGGGCCTGGAACGGCTGCATGGTGAGCTCGCCGAGGAAGCCGCCGATCCCTTTGATCTTGATGCTGTAATAAAGGATCAGCCCGAACACACCGAGCGCCATGCCAAACGTGGCATTGGGATCGGTGCTCGGCACCAGCTTGAAGAACGGCAATCCCAGGGCATGGGCGACTTGCGGACCATGATCGATGGCGAACAGATCCATGAAGTTCATCAGGAACACCCAGATGAAAATCGTCAGCGCCAGGGGTGCCACCATCGGATTGTGCGCCGAAAACGAACCGCGCGCGCTGCTGTCGATGAACTCCACGATCCACTCGACGAAATTCTGCAGCCCGCCCGGTAGACCAGCGGTGGCGCTCTTGGCGGCCAGGCGGAACATAAATAGAAACAGCGCGCCGAGAAAAATCGAGACGCCCAGGGTGTCGAGCTGGATCGCCCAGAAGCCCATGGCCTTGGCCTCGGCGGCGCTGTGCGCCAAGCCCCAGGTACCATCGGGCAGCTGGCCATAGGTCAGATTCTGCAGGTGATGCTTGATGTATTCGGAAGATGTGAGTGTTTCGCTCGACATGTATTACTTTATCCCACCCATGAACCCTGCGATCAGCAGGGTCAGTTGACCCAAAACAAATCCCGTTACCACCGCCAGAGGCGCCAACCCAAAGGCCGTCATGCCCGCCACCAGCAAGGTGGCCACCACCAGAAACCGCTCCACGCTGGAGAGATAAAACTGTCGCAGCTGCCGGTTCGCGTCGGTAGGACTGCGTCGGGCACTACGCCCCAGGCGCCACATCAGTAATAGCGTATTGGCCAGCGCCACGCCACTGCCGTAGACCACCGACAAGGCAGTTCCCCATCCCGCATCCCAGCCCTGGATTACAATGATCGCCGCGCCCGCCGCCAGCGCCACCAGCAACTGGCCGGACAATACCCGTCGGATGTCGTCGCTCACCGGGTTCCTGGTTTCACTCGGCAGGGCTTAAGCGCTTGCCTGAATAGATCATCTGGCCCAAAAAAATCAGCAGCGGCCCGAATATCTGCCGATTACTGCCTCAGGGCCGGCGCAAAGGTCGCGAAGTATAAAGGGGGGGCATATAAGGGTCAATATCACCGACCACATTCATGCCGCCTGCCCGTTCCCGCGGGTTTACGCCTGCTGTACCGCGCCCGTGGAGGCGTCCAGGTAGGGGGCAATAAAATCACGTACAAATGCAGTGGGTTTTGCCCCGCTGAACTGGGCCTGGACCTCGCCGTCTTTAAATAAGAGGACCGTGGGGAAACCACGCAGTTTGTAACGCCCGGCCAGGCGCATGTTTTCATCCGCCTCGACCTTGGCGAGGATGAACTGGCCGGCGTACTCCGCCACCAGCTTTTCCAGGATAGGGGTTAGGACCCGACAGGGACCGCACCAGTCCGCCCAGAAATCCACCAGTATCAGCGTGTGGTGGGAGGCCTGGATCACCTGTTGTTCAAAATTATCTTCAGTGGCGTTGATGCTATAGGGGGAGTCGGTCAAACCGGCATTCCTTAAATTGAGTGGACAGCGACTAAGAGTAGAACATTTTCGCCGCTCAGTTTACCGAAATCCGGCGCAAGACCCTAACACCTTGGAGTGCGGCGGCTTGCCGCCGCTTTCTATGGATGGATATCCGGATAATCCGCCAGCGCCGTGTGCAGATAGACCAGGGCCCCATGGCGGGTGCTCACGGAGGGATGGGCCGAGCCCGCCCCGGCGCCATGAAAATCCCCCGCGACCAACTCCAGATCGCCGATGTCGACCTCCCCTTCCAGCACCAGACACGATTCATAGCCGTGATGACCGTGGCTCGGCATGCTTACCCCAGCCCCGACGCGCAACAGAAACGATTTGGTCTGGGTGCGGGTGTCATAGGTCAGCAGCTTCACCTCCACCGCGGGCATCAACGGCTGCCAGCCATCGTCCACCCGCAGGGTCAGAAAATCCGCGCCGGGCGCGGATCGCCGAATGCGCTCCAGCACCTTGGCGCGCAGCCCCGTGGGCGGCGTCACCGCCGTTTGCTGACGCAGCAATTCGTCCATGACCTGCGGGTCCAGGGTGTTGTCGTCGCTGGGTGGTTTGCCCTGGGTCATGGGGATTCCTTCACGCCGCAGTTGGCGTCTTGCAAGAGTGGCTGCAGGCAGTGCATGGCCTTGCGCAGACTGGTTTTAATACTGCCCAGGGGCCGGCCGGTGTGGGCGGCAATCTCCTGGTGTGTCATGCCGCGGAAAAACGCCAGGGCGATGAGCTCCTGTTGCTCGCCACTCAGGGTCATGCACGCCGCATACAGCGCCGTGTTTTTCTCCAAGGTGAGCAGCAGATTCAACGGACACGCCTCGTCGTTGAACAGATCCGGCCGCAGGGTATCGGGTTCCGCATGGGGCTCGGCGGGTTCCCGGCGACGCAGACTGTCCAGGGCACGACTGCGGCAGATGGTCAGCACCCACGTCAACACGCTGCCGCGTTGGGCATCGTAACGCTGCGCCTGCTGCCAGACCTGCAGATACGTGTCGGATACCACCTCTTCCGCCGCCGGCGCCGAGCCGGTGATGCGCAGGGCCAGACCATACACGCGTCCGGACAGGCGATCGTAGAGTTCCTCCAGGGCGGACTCGTCCCGCACCACCATGCGCGCCACCAAGGCGCGATGCATGGCGTTCTCGGTGTTTGCTGCGGAATCGCCCCCTGGATCCGTCACCCCACCCCCCTGCCGCTGATGGCGACGATTATATACCACACAGCCGCGCGGATTCGTCCAGCGCGCGCCGCGCAGGGGTAAGTGACCGATTAACAGTGCGCGCACGGCACCTCCTGCTTCCGCTCGATTCATCGGACAGCGCTCCCTCTCGACCGCCCGGCGCTGTTGCCGGGGGTTGATCTCTATACGCAGCCGATAGCGTTTTGGATTTCGTCAGCAATGGGCGCCCTGCGAAAACGCATGACGCCGGACACCACATCCAAACCCTGTGACGCTGCGTATAGCCACTGACACAAACGTTCGGAACGCCGGGCAACACAAAAACACCGCGTGGCGGAAACGAACACCGACATCAACCTTCACTGTGGAGAAATTTATGACCCTACACAAAATCACCCTGGCCATGGCGGCCTGTGCCGCCCTGGCGCTGCCGGGTGCAACAACCCAGGCATCCAGTCACCGGGAAGCGCCCTTTATCACGGAACACCCAAAAGTGGACGCCACCGACTTTTACCTGTTCCGCAGTTACGAGGCCGGACGCAGCGGCTACGTGACGCTCATCGCCGATTACCAGCCGCTGCAGGCGCCCTACGGCGGACCCAACTATTTCGCCATGGACCCGGACGCCCTGTACGAAATCAGCGTGGACAATAATGGTGACGCCCGGGAGGACCTCACCTTTCAGTTCCGCTTCGACAACAACCTGAAGGACATTCAGTTTGAGGTGGGCGGCAAGAAGGTCTCCATTCCGCTCATCAATTCCGGACCCATCAGCGGCGCCAACAACGCCAACCTCAACGTGAAGGAAAGTTATAGCGTCACCCTGGTGCGTGGCGATCGCCGCCGTGGCCAGCGCAGCACCGTCACCAACGTCGACACCGGCGCCAGCCGCTTCGCCAAACCCGTGGACAACATCGGCAACAAGTCCATCGCCGATTACGCCGGCTACGCCGCCGGCCACCAATACAACATCAACATCCCGGGTTGCAGCAATGGCAGCATGTTCGTGGGACAACGCAAGGATCCCTTTGTGGTGAATCTGGGCGAGGTGTTCGATCTCATCAACACCAATCCCCTCGGCTCCCCTAACGGCGAGCTGGATCTGCTGGCGGACGCGAATGTCACCGCGTTTGTTCTGGAGGTGCCCATCGATTGTCTGACCGCCGCCGATCCGGTGATCGGTGCCTGGACCAGCGCCAGCCTGCGTCAGGCGCGCCTGCTGCGTCCGGTGCCGAGCTTCGAGCGGCCGGCGCTCGAAGGCGGTCCCTGGGTACAGGTCTCGCGTCTCGCCATGCCCCTGGTGAACGAACTGGTCATCGGCCTGAAGGATAAAGACAAGTTCAACGCCTCCGAGCCGAAGGGCGACGCGCAGTTCGCCGATTACGTGACCAACCCGACCCTGCCGGCGCTCATCGAGCTGCTGTTCCCGAGCGCACCGGCGCCCACGCTGTTTCCGCGCAGCGATCTGATCGCGACCTTCCTCACCGGTATCAACACCCCGGCCACGGGCAATCTCAATCAACCGCTGAATGTGGTGCCGGCGGAGATGATGCGCCTCAACACCGCCATCGCGCCCACGGCCAAGGGCGGGCAAAACAACCTCGGGGTGATCGGCGGCGACAACGCCGGCTTTCCCAACGGCCGGCGCCCGGGAGACGACGTGGTGGATATCGAGCTGCGCGTGGCCATGGGCAAGCTGATCGCCCTGGGTCTGTACGGCAATGCCTCCCAGGCACCGGCGGGCAACGCGGCCCTCACCGACGGGGCCCTGGTGGACGACAGCTTCTTCGATGCCGGCTTTCCCTATCTGCGCACGCCGTTGCCGGGCTCGCCCAGCAACTGATCGCTCATACCAACTAAAAAGGAGACACCCATGAAAACCCTGTTCGGCTTCCTCGCGCTGCTGGGTCTGTTGGCCCTGGGCGCCTGCGGCGACAGCAAGAAAAGCGGCGGCAGTCCACCGACCGAGGCCTTTATGAGTTTCGTGCAACGGCTCGCCGCGACCTCGCCGGAGGACAGCGGCCCGGATAACACGGAGCCCGCGGCCATGCAACCGGAGACGGACGCACCCCTCAACCTCTAACCGTAGGGTAGCATCGCCCACCAGCAGGAGCATCGTCTGCCGCCTTGCGGAGGGCGGTGCCACCCTACCATCAGGCCTTACCCATGCCGCACTATCTCTTCGCACGCAGGTCGTTGCCTTCTTCCTGCACCCACGGTGGCTCAGGGCAACCGACTGCCCGTACTTTTACCGGCGCTACGCCATGACCCCGCTACTTCGCATCCTGGCCACGTTGACGCTGGTCCTCGGCGCGGCGCTCCCCGGTCTGGCCTCGGGTTCACCTTATATACCGCACAACGAGGCCGACGTCCTTGAACGCCTGCCCCTCGATAAATCACCAGCGGCACGCACACAACTGCGTGCCCTGCGCCAACAACTGCAGGCGCAACCGGACAATCCGCAGCTCGCCGCACCCTTGGCGCGGCGTTTCATCCAGCAGGCGCGCGCCTCGGGGGATCCGCGTTTTTTGGGTTATGCGGAGGCGACGCTCGCGCCCTGGTGGGATCAGCCCCAGCCGCCCGTGGAGATACAGGTCTTGCGCGCCACCCTGCGCCAGAGTCTGCATGAGTTTGATGCGGCCCTCGCCGACCTCTCGCAGGCGTTGCAACGCCAGCCGCAGCATGCGCAGGCGCGCCTCACCCGTGCCGCGATCCGTCAGGTGCGCGGCGATTACGCCGGCGCCCGGCGCGACTGTCTGGCCCTCGTGCCCATCGCGCCACCTCTCATTGCCTATGGCTGCGTCTGTGGCGTGAACAGTCTTGAGGGCCAGGCGCGCGCCAGCTACGACTTGCTGCAACGCATCGTCGCCCGCGAAACCGCGGCGGCCGCGCCAGAGCGCCAGTGGGCCCTGGGCCTGCTGGCGGAGATGGCGGAGCGGCGCGGTGACTCGGCGGCCGCGGAACGTCACTATCGTGCGGCGCTCGCGGCGGGACCGGGGGATGCCTATCTCCTGGGCGCTTACGCGGATTTCCTCCTGGACCAGCAGCGGCCGGCGGAGCGTGCGCGACCTCGTCCTCGGCCGGGAGCCGTTCGTCGAC
>JANNJF010000741.1:0-5055 GCA_031405715.1 Gammaproteobacteria bacterium
CTTCGCCGGGATCAATAATGATGCGCTGCTTTGCACCGGCGGCACGTGCCAGTTCCGGAAAACAGTCATCACCACCTGCGATGCCGATGAGCTCCGACACCCAGCGGATGCCGGAAATCATGGGCTCGTCCCACTCCTCGAAATAGACACGCGGGCGGCGCGGCATCGCCGCCGCGGTGTGGCGGATAGCGTCCATGCCGTCCCCGAGCTTCGCGATCAATGTGATTGCCTTGGGTGTTGCACCCACCATTCCGCCCAAGAGAGAGATCATTGCGAGAATTTGTTCCACAGAACGCTGGTTGAAAATATGTACCGCTATGCCGTGGCGGATCAATTGTGCCGCGATGTCGGCCTGCAGATCGGAAAACCCGAGCACGAGATCGGGTTCGAGATCGAGTATCCTGTCGATCTTCGCCGAGGTGAAGGCCGAGACCTTGGGTTTTTCCTTGCGCGCCTGGGGCGGGCGTACGGTGAACCCAGAAATGCCGACGATGCGGTGCTCCTCACCGAGAAGGTAAAGTGTCTCGGTGGTTTCCTCGGTGAGGCACACAATGCGCCCGGGTAGTCGTGACGCGACGGCGCTCATGGTTGAAACAGCCGTGCGACGGCCTCTGGGTTGGATGGAAAATAGGTATGCACGTAGGACGCGTGCAGGCGGCCGTCGCGATACACCGCCTCGCCACGTCCGCCGGCGCGCGCGTCGGTCGCGTGGACCAGCGGCGCAGGCCCTGTTTCCATGCGCGAGTGATGAAAGGTGTGTCCGCGCAGGCGCCCCTCGGGCAAGACCATTTCCTGCATCCCGAGATTCGCGAGCCGTGTCTGCATCACGGCATGACCGGGCAACACGCCCGCCATGGAGGCGCGGCGGCCCTGCGCGTCGGTCAGCGATTCCAATAGATAGAGCATGCCGCCGCATTCGGCGACGATCGGTTTTCCCTGAGCGTGGTGGGCATGAATGGCGGCCTGCATGCCGGTGTTGGTCGACAGCGATTCGAGGTGCAACTCGGGATAGCCGCCGGGCAGGTACAGGCTATCGGCGTCTGGCAAGATGGCCTCGGCCAGCGGCGAGAAAAACACCAGCTCTGCGCCCATGACGCGCAGGAGATCGAGGTTCGCCTTATATATAAAGGAGAAGGCCGGGTCGCGGGCCACGGCGATACGGCAGCCGCCGAGGAGTTTCGGGGGTGTCACTGCAGCTTCCGGTGCAAACGCCACGGTCTGCGATAGGTCGGCAATGGCTGCTGGTTCAAGCGCTTTCGCGGCGCGTTCAAGGCGCGACTCGATATCCGCAATCTCCTCCGCCTGCACCAGCCCGAGGTGGCGACTCGGAAGCGCCAGCCCGGCGTCGTGCGCAAGCCCACCCAGAAATCGCAATCCGCTTGGCATGCTATCGGCCAGCATACCCGCATGGGCGGCGCTACCCACGCGGTTTGCCATGATGCCGGCAAAGGACAGGCCCTCTTGATAGTTCGTAAGGCCCAGTGCCACGGCGCCGAAGGTTTGGGCCATGGCGCTGGCATCGATCACGGCGAGTATCGGGATACCGAACTCCCGGGCGAGATCGGCACTGGAGGGATGGCCGTCGAAAAGACCCATCACGCCCTCGACCAGAATGACATCCGCATCCCCGGCCGCCGCATACAACAACTGGCGGCAGTGCGCCGCACCTCCCATCCACAGGTCGAGCTGGTACACCGGATTGCCCGACGCGCGTTCGAGTATCATCGGATCGAGAAAATCCGGCCCGGTCTTGAACACGCGCACACGCCGCCCGTGCCGGCGATGCAGCCGCGCGAGCGCAGCGACGACAGTGGTCTTGCCCGCGCCCGAGGCGGGCGCGCTGACAAAAAGTGCGTTGGCGTGACGCACGCCGGGCTTTGCGCTATCGACTGCCGCAGCGATGACAGGCGCGTCAACCGCATCGCGATGGTTCATAATCCCTATCCTCGCGGGCAATGACCGTCACGCAAGCGAGCGCCTCGTCAGCGGTCTGAGCGGTGCGGATCGCGGTGACGATCACCGGTGACGTTGTTACTTCAGCGGCATGAACGGATGTGGAAGCGAGCAGCAGGACTGCCGCCGATAGATGTGCCTGCATTGTGTCCTCCGCGCTCACCCGCGCGATAGCGTGTGGAAAAACGGACACGGAGGAATAGGGAAGCAACGGGCACGGACAGGTCACGCCATGCGCGTTGTGTATCGCCCTCCGCAATACCGTCGTATAGCTTCGGGCCGGTCTCCGGACTCACGAGTGGGGTCTTCCCGGGGAGCTGCGCCTTCCCGTGCAATGGCACAGTGGCTTTTCGCAGATCCTTGACTCGTTTACCGTTGCGGGGGCAGCGCCGGAATAGTTCATGCGAACGCACCGGCTTCCCGTTTCACCCCGGGATAAATATCCGCGGGGAACCTGAAGCAAGCGGCGACTCTACCGGCAGGTAAGCTGCGCTGTCAAGAAGTGTCGGCGGGTGCCTCATGCAACAAGATGTTTTGTTCATCGAGCCTGTGGCAGGCTTGCAGATGCTGAGAAGTTTAGCTTGCGGATCCATGAATGATAATTGCGGCCTTCTCCGAACCGGTTTTGTTGCGCGGGCGCTAGTACCCCGTCCAATAAGTTATTCCGTATCCCCAGGGAACCTCCGGACAAGTCCCCTCTCCCCCGCGCACGTCGGGCCCCCTTCGGGGAGGCATAAACCGCTCGGAGAGGGTGAGGGTGAGGGGGAATCTTCAGCCTGGCCCCTCATCCTGTCCTTCTCCCAAAGGGAGAAGGGACCCTGGGTTTGAACGTAAGGGATGGACACATGGCAACTATATTAAGCAACCAGGGGGAGGGCGCACTCTACTGGCGCTAGCGGTCGTACGGAAAGAATTGTTTGACGGAGTACTAGGGAGCGTCCACCGTTCGATGGAGTGCGGCGGCTTGCCGCCGCTTTAGCTAAAGCGGTAGCAAGCCACCGCACTCCAAAGTCGGAAATAGCCGCTGCCTACTTCTTTACAATAACAAAATGGAACTTCCCGCCGTTCTCGTTCGATTCCAGCAGGTTATTGCCGGTTTGTTTGGCCCAGGCGCTGACGTCTTTGAGTGCGCCTGGGTCGGTGGCGATCATTTCCACACGCGCCCCAGGGGCCATGCCATTGACCGCCTTGGACAGTCGCAGAATGGGCAGGGGGCAGTTGAGGCCGGCGCAATCGAGTGTCATGGTGTTCATGGTGTGTCTCCTTGGTCGATGTTGCTGTTGGTGAAACTATTCCTGGTCTGTCGTCGGGCAGATCGAGTTGATCCTGTCAGGACGGTGTCGAGATTAGTCTGTTCTTCCTGGCGTCGATTTGAGTGCCACACATGTTCAGCCGCTTATTGTGTGACGCTGAGGCCGCGCAGAAACACGGCCACATGGGTGGTCGCGGCCACACGTGCCGTGTCACGTCCATAGTCAGTGTCATGCGCCACGCTGCGCATCAGTTCGAGGCCCAGGAGTCCGGCAAAAAAACTGCGGGCATAGGCCTGCGCATCGCCGGGTCTGAAACGTCCGGCCTGTTGACCTTCATCCACTTCATAGGCGACGTAATCGATGATGCGTTGAAAATGTTCTTTGACCAGATCGGGGGCGCTGTCATCCTGTTCGAGGGCGGCGTAGAGAATCAAGCGTAACCACGCCGGATCGCTTTCGGTTTTTTCCAGCACCCAGGCGGACAAGCGGATGAGCACGTCTTCGAGGTCGTAGTGATCGGTGTAATAGAGCAGCTGTTCCACCTCGGTGAAATGTTTGCGCGCACACAGATGTTCGAGGATGGCGTCGTACAGTTCACGCTTGGTGGGGAAGTGCTGGAACACCAGGGCATCGCTGGTGCCGACGGCCTCGGCGATATCTTTCACCCGGGTGGCGCGAAACCCCTGGCGGGAGAACAAATCGATGGCCTTTTGCACGATGAGGTCGCGGCGTTCTTCCGAGGTCAGGCGTTTGCGTTTCTTATTAGTCATAACTTAGTTTGTAGCAACTAAGTTATGCGACGTCAAGTATCTCTAAGTTGCTGGGAAAGAGTCCATTAATATCAAAAGGATAGCAGTAAGGTCTGGAGCGAGGTAAACAGGCGGTCACAGTGGCGTATTTTTCTTTTTCGACAGGGCAGCGTGATCCGCCTCGTCCACCACCTCATCCTTCTCCATCAGGATCTGGTGCGCCGGCCCCTCCATGTCGTCGAACTGCCCGGACTTGATCGCCCACATGAGTGCCCAGACGATGAGGCCGGCGAGGACCAGGGCGATGGGAATAAGCAGAAAGATGATGTCCATGGGATCAGGCGTCGGATTGCGGTTGAGCAGATGGCGACGGGGTGCGGTCCACCAGGCGCAGGGCATTCAACACCACCATGAGGGAACTTAAGGACATGCCGATGGCCGCCAGCCAGGGTGGAATATAACCCATGGCGGCGGCGGGCAAGGCGAGAATGTTGTACACCAGCGCGCGATAAAAATTCTGCCGGATGATGCGCAGCGTCTTGTCGGCCGTGTCCAGGGCGCTGTCCAGATTGTCGAGGCGGCCTGAGAGTAAAATCATATCGGCGGAGGCGGCGGCCACCTGCGCACCACTGCCCATGGCGATGGAGACATGGGCGGCGGCCAGCGCCGCGGCATCATTGATTCCGTCACCCACCATGGCCACTACCGCACCCGACTCCTGCAGGCGCTTGATGTAGTCCAGCTTGTCCCCGGGTTTGAGATCGGCGGCCCACTCCTTGATGCCGAGGGAGGTGGCGATGCGCTGGGCGACCAGGGCATGGTCGCCGGTAAGCATGAGCACGTGACGACCGCGTCGCTGCAGCATGTCGATAAGCGTGGCCGCGCCGGGGCGGATCTCATCACCGATGACAAAGGCCGCCTTGAGGGACTGCGCCGACGCCAGAAACACCACCGTGTGTCCGCTTTGTTGCAATGCCAGGCGCGTCGCGGGTGGTATGGTGAGCCCGATGGTTAGTTCGAGGAAGGCCGGCGTGCCGATGTAGTACGTATGTGCGTCGATGGTGCCCTGCACGCCGCCCCCGGGTGTGTTGATGACACCG
>JANNJF010000742.1:0-7135 GCA_031405715.1 Gammaproteobacteria bacterium
CCGCATTTTGAACCCGCCGCGCCGCGCGCGTCGCAGCAAGATGGAAAACCGGGTTCCAACCCCGTTCCAGCCGCCGCAGGGCTGTCCGGGGAAAATCACGCATAGCTGAACCACAGTTGATTGGGGGAGAATTTTGGTTTGCGTTGACTTGGGTTGACGGGCGGCGGTTTGTCGATTTCGGCGATTGGCCTTCGCATGAACAGACGCTGACAGATGAGTTCGGCGAGGCGCAACGCCGGCATCTTCACGCAGTTGACGCGCGCCGCGATGCGCAGCAGCAGATAGGCGATCATCGCGGCGAAGATTTGCAGGCGGATGGCGTTCTCGTTGGCGCCGATGAACTTGCGGATATCGAGATGCTGCTTGATCCAGCGGAACAGCAGTTCGATTTGCCAGCGGCCCTTGTAGAGCGCGGCGATCTCGACCGCCGTGCGCTCAAGATCGTTGGTGATGAGCGTAATCATTCCACCCTTGTCACGCCGAACGCGAATGCGTCGCAGCGGGATCGGCAGCCGGGAATCGCCCTTGCTGACGAGCACGACCTCGGCGTCGTCGATGACCCGAAAGCCGTCGCCGATGATTTTGCGCACGTACCGGCGCTTGGTCGCGCGAAAGCGCGTGTTCACTTTCGTCCGCGTGACGAAGAAAGCCTTGGCATCGTTGAGCTTTTTCCACCAGCCGAAGTGATAATAGCCCTTGTCGAAAACATAGGTCGCGCCGGCCTCGATCGCCACCTGGCGGCCGATCTCGACATCGTTGACGTTGGCGGGCGTGATTTCGACGCAACGCGGGCAATCGTCCTTCGGATGGTAGACGACGTGCAGTTTCATGCCGCGGATGCGACCGTTCCATTTGGCCCACTTGCACATCTTGCCCAAGGGGATAGGGCTCGCATCGATCAGGCGCACCATCTCGGCTCCCTCGCGCCGCGTCTGCCGGTCGGTCATCTCCGCCAGCATCGCAAAGGTTTGCGCGAAAACCCCGACCGGACGGCGCGCATTCGCATCCGACAGCGTCGCGCGGGCGAGCTTGCCGACGTGCAAATGATAATGATGATGGGCGTTCGCGTTGAATGCGAGTTCGAGCCCGCGCAGGCTGTCGGCATGGCTGAACTGCGCGAAGATCAACGCCACCAGATGATCCCAACTCTTGAACGACTTGTCGTAGGCGTCGCCGTCGTTCCGGTCCACAATCGCTTGAAACTGCCGCCGATCGATCGGCTTGAGAAGACTTCCAAAGATGCTATCAAGATAGCGCATGCTCGGCCCTTTCTGAGTCTCGACAACCAGAAAGGACTGGTTTGCTCCCTAACCGGCCACGAGCGTCTTAGGTCCTGGCCAGTATCGCTGGCACGTTCTTTGCTATTTCCCAGTAAAGCCTACGTCGGCATAGGAAAGCGTCAGCAATCCGCGATCCAGACACCCATAACAAAAATATAAAGGACCGATCTCCGTGATGACAACATCCCCGCCAGTCTGCACCGCTCAGGCCGTCAGCCTGCTGAATGAATATATGAAAATCCTGTCGGATTTTTCCTCTCTACTCGCCCTGGGCGCGCCGGAATCCCTCCTGCCCGCCTCTAAAGAAGAACTTCGGCACATCATCCGCACCTTCGCCAAGACCCAGCTCCTCGACCCAGCCGATTTAACCGACACGGACACCTTGCGCACTGCGTATGTGTCCCTGGCAACTTTCCTGTCTTACGATGACGCCCATGTCGCCGCCCAGTTGCACGCTGCCTGCCAGCGCGGCGACATGAAGTTTATGACGTCAGCTGCCGCGGAGCGAGCCATGGCACGGGCGCAACGCATCGAGCAGGAGGCCTCGGCCCTGGGCCGGGAATTCGACGAATGGATACACGTCCAGGGGCCCCTCGGCCTGTTGTCGGAAATCGAGGCACTGTTCGGCGAGTTCGAGGCGAAATACACCGCCTAAATCTCACGGGGACCAGGGTGTGCGGCGGCTTGCCGCCGCTTAACAGAGCGGGGGCAAGCCCCACACGCCCATCATGACCGCATTCCACCCTTGGAGTCTTTCTTAGCTTTCTTCGCGGCGCGTTTTTCTTTCATGGTCTTGGCCGGTTCTTTCTTGGTTTGCTTTTTACTGTCCATGCCTTTGCTCATTGCTTTGCTCCTTGATGGTTGAGAACGAGATATTGCGCGAAAATGGGATGAATCGCCAGTGGCCGGCGGGCGCCGGAATTAAATGTTGGGGTGAGCCTGCAAACCACAACAGCCTTTGTATTATTGTCGTCGACGCGCTACCGCGCGGCCTTAACCCCTGCTTGCGGGTCCCGCCCCGCAGGCGGGTTACTTTCTCTTGCTTGCCTGTACAGACCGGACACATAGGTAACACCTGTACGAGGACATAGGTAACACTATTCCCGTTCCCCCGGCTCACGCAAGCCCCATCGCATGAATCGCTGGTGGCAGAAATAGAACTCCAGCACACCCTCCTCGGTGGTGCTCGATCGCACGCCGATGGGTAATCCGGTGAGCGCGTTAGAGACCTTGATGCGGTGCCCCGCGATACGCAGCCACCCGTTGGGAGGCACCCGATAGACCGTATCGTTGGGCCCGTATTCGATGGCCGGCAACTGCTCGGGGAATTCCCGCGGGCTGGGACGATAGCGCGAGGCCGGTGTGGCCAGCCCCAAGGCCTCGTGCGGACGCTCGCAGTTATAGACCGTACGCCAATCATCGAAGGCACGTTGCACCGCCGCCAGATCCGCAAAACCACGGCCGTTGAGCACCTCCGCCTGCAAGGAACGATGAAAGCGCTCGTCCTTGCCATTGGTCTGGGGATGGTACGGGCGACTGTGGCTGACACTCACCCCGATGCGAATCAGCCAGACGACCAGGCGTGACAGCCCGTGCGCGGCCTCGCGGGGCGCGCCCCAGGGCGCACCGTTATCGCCGTTGATCCGCACCGGCAGGCCGTAACGACGAAAGACCGCGCTGAGCAGCGGTTCGATGCTGGACGCACCCGTGCGTTGGCAGGCATGCAACGTGAGGTTGAAGCGCGAGTGGTCATCGAGCAAGGTAAGCGGATGGCAGCGTTCACGCGCCGTGTCGAAGTACCCCTTGAAGTCGATCTGCCAGAGCTGGTTGGGTTCGGGGTGCTCGAAGCGCACCCAGGCGACCGATGGCGCACCGGTGGCCCCGGTCATCAGGCAACCGTGGCGGTGCAGGATGCCAGTCACTGTGCTCGGGGCGAGGTGGGCCATCGCCAGATCGACAAGACGACGGGCGATCTTGCGCCCGCCCCAGGCCGGGTGCTGGGCACGCACCCCTAGCACGGCGGCTTCGATCGCGGGGACCGTGCGCGCCGGACTATGATGCGGGCGGCGGGAACGATCCACCAGGTCAGGCGCGTCGGGTTGCCGCGCACGTTGCAGCCACTTGTAGGCGGTCGTCGGGCTGATGCCGAAGCGTCGACACAGCGCACGGCGGTTCGCGCCTTCCTGGGTGGCGAGTTCAATAAATTCACGACGTAGACGCATGGTATCTCTCGTTTGCCAAGGCATGGGTGGACTCCGAACAGGGGGGTGTTCAAAGTGTTACCTATGTCCTCGTACAGGTGTTACCTATGTGTCCGGTCTGTACATTTGCCCAAGAGAAAGTAACCAAAGAGAAGGGCACCCGGTCGCTCGCCGCGCAAAATCAGCGCGGTCCCCTGTGCTCCTCGCCCCACCGGGCCTCCGCTACTCGTATTGCCACTATAAGATGGCAATACTCAAACAGTGCTCGCGCACATCCCCCGGTGGGGCTGCGGTGCTCGGCGAGCTTGAACGGGACTTTAAAATCTACACTCACCCCTCACTTTTTTCAGCCACATTTTCCGGCTTATATTGATCCAATTAATTCCCTAATTGCAGATGCTTTCCAGACAAGGCCCAGATCGGATTCAGAATTCAATCTCCCGCTATAAATTCCCAAGAATCTATACACAGCATCACCAAATGCCGATATATTGCCATTAGATAATTTAATCATCCCCGCACTTCGATAAGCAATCACAGGAGATCCAGATTGTCCTTGCCTACTACGACAATCGATTAAGAAAATAGGTAACCCACCAAAATCGACCTCGGGTTCAGACGCCATAAATCCTGTGGCCCATACAGCAAAAGCGCCGCCGGCGCTGAGGCCAAATGGAAACCCAATAACGCTTAGCGGATCGGCAGGTCCAACAAATATTTCAACCCCCGTATTGGTCGAGTCATAAGGATAAGTCTGGACATCAAGTAACTGCGTCAACGGCAATGCCACAAAATCGGCCTTTTGTCCCAATGTCGGGTGTTCAATCCATCGAGGCTGACCGTCTACATAGAGCGGCTCAGTTCTTGAAACCCACCTCCCTAATCCATTTCTGGAGTTATGGATGACATTAATGTAGTTGGGAATTCCACCTGTTGGAGAGAGCAGACTCCCGTTTTCTTGGTGTCTTCCTGTTACGTTGTGACGGTTGGTAACTAATACTGGTCCCTTTGCTGTATTAGAGATGAATCCAGTTCCTGTCGCCAAAGTCTGGCCGTTGAAATTGGTTTCAATAAGGAGTGACTGTACCGATGGCTGGGCAATAGTTGGCATCAGACGCACTCAATCAAAGGTCTAGATTCAAGGTGAAAGCCTGCAAAGTAGGCACGCTATGCTGATAAGATCTTGCACTGGCACATAAAAGGAAACAACCCCATCGCCTGGATTGCATGGGCATCACAGGTGGGCGTTGAGTTCAGTAGTTCAGGTTGAGGTGAGCCTGCGAACCCCAACAAATCGGTCGATGTGCTCCTACTAATGTACGGCAACGGAATGACGGGGAGGGTTTTGGTGTTGATTTTTTTGTGTGGATTTTAAAAGTCCCGTTCAAGCTCGCCGAGCACCGCAGCCCCACCGGGGGATTTCCGCGAGCACTGTTTGAGTAACGCCATCGACAGTGGCGTTACGAGTTGCGCAGCGGCCCGGTGGGGCGAGGAGCACAGGGGACCGCGCGTTTTTTGCGCGGCGAGCGACCGGGTGTGCTTTCTTTTGGTTACTTTTCTTTGCACAAACAAAGAAAAGTAACCCGCCCGCGGTGCGGGAACCGCAATTAGCTTTTCAAGCCGCGCGGTAGCGCGTCGACAATAATACAAAGGCTGTTGGGGTTCGCAAGCTCACCCCAACCTACATTAGCCAACCCGTACCAATACGGAGTGCGGTGGCTTGCCGCCGCTTTTACAAAGCGGGAGCGAGCTCCCGCACTCCACAGTCGTGCTACCCCTCCAACAACACCTTTTCCGCCTGCTCCAGCGCCTCCGGCGTGCCATACAGCACCAGCACATCCCCCGCCACCAACTGCGTATCCGCCGCCGGCTGCGGACCACTGATGCCGCCGCGGCGCACGGCGGTGACTTCGGCGCCGATCTCCGCCAGGGGCAGCTCATCCAGGCGCTTACCCACGGCGCGCGCCTGCGGCGGCAGGGTCACCGAGTGCAGGCGTTCACGATAGGACTCCTCGGTCTCGTCCACCCCGGCGGCGCCGTGAAAGAATCCGCGCAGCATGCGGTAGCGCCCGGCGCGCACGTTGCGCACCTGGCGCACGATATGCGTCACGGGCACGCCCAGCAGCATCAACAGGTGCGAACCCATCATCAGACTGCCCTCGAGACTCTCCGGCACCACCTCGGTGGCGCCGGCGGCCTTGAGCTTTTCCAAGTCACGGTCGTCCATGGTGCGCACGATCACCGGCATGTCGGGGCGCAGCTGGCGCGTGATCTCCAGCATGCGCAGCGCGGTGGATGTATCGACGAAACTGATCACCAGGGCACGCGCATGTTGCAGGCCGGCAGACAGCAGCACATCGCGGCGCGCCGAGTCGCCGTACAGCACCCGCTCGCCGGCATCGCGTGCGTCGCGCACGCGCACCGGGTCGAGGTCGAGACCGAGACTCTCGATGGCCTCCTCCTTCAGCATCCACGCCAGGTTCTGGCCACTGCGGCCATAGCCGCAGATGATCACGTGATTGTGCGACTCGCCGGCGCTGGCGCGTATCGCATCGAGGTTGCTTTCGCGCCGCTCGCGGTAGTCCGGCAGCAGACGCTTCACCATGCGCCCGTTGTAGCGGATGAGAAACGGCGCGATGAGCATGCTGAGCACCATGGCCGCGAGCAGGATCTGATCGTAGCGCCCGTCCAGCACCTGGAAGTGCTGCGCCTGCAGTATCAGGGCGAAGCCGAACTCGCCACCCTGGGCCAGCACCAGACCGGTACGCAGGGCCACACCCGTCTCCAGGCGGAAGGCCCGGCCCGCGGCCAGCACCACCAGGGTCTTGATGGCGATAATGGACACCAGGGTGGCGGTCACCCACATCCATTGGCTGCGCACCACCTCCAGATCCAGGCTCATGCCGATGGTGACAAAAAACAGGCCGAGCAGCACGTCGCGGAAGGGCAGAATATCGCTCTCCACCTGATGGCGATATTCAGTCTCGCCAATCATGAGGCCGGCGAGACCACGATGTCCGTGTTGCCTGCGCCTAAACGCAAGGCTGCGCTTATGACACAGTAAGACTAGGACAAGTGCGGATGCCGTGCTGTCCATAATCGGTGCCGATGACTGTCCGCATTGAACGCATGCGCCTGGACAAATGGCTTTGGGTGGCGCGCTTTTTCAAGACCCGCTCGCTGGCCGCAGAGTCGGTCGATCGCGGCCGGGTCGATGTCAATGGTCAGCCGGCCAAGCCGGCGCGCGAGCTTCAACCCGGCGACACCCTGGTCTTGCGCCAGGACGGGGGTGTCAAACGCACGCTCGTGATCCGCGCCCTGTCGGCCCAACGCGGCCCGGCGCCGATGGCGCAGGCGCTGTACGAGGAAAGCGCCGAAAGCCTGGCCGAGCGCCAACGGATCGCCGAGGCCCGGCGCCTGGCGCCCGAGCCGGCCCAGACCATCCTGCAAGGCCGGCCCTCCAAGCGCGACCGCCGCGACCTGGAGCGCAGCCAGGTGCAGTGGCAGCGCTGGAGCGCCTCGATCGACGACGAGCCGGCCCGCTGAGTATTTGCCAGGCTAGACCGCGGCAGGCAGCACGCCGCCTTTGCCATGTCCCTCTTGAAGCCGCGGGATTGAACCCCATCTGGCCGCCAACCGTAATTTCAGTCACCC
>JANNJF010000743.1:0-5670 GCA_031405715.1 Gammaproteobacteria bacterium
GTTGACCCTGGAAGACGTGCTGGAGGTCATCCATCTGGAGAAGCCTAAGGGCGTGATCGTGCAGTACGGCGGTCAGACACCGCTCAAGCTGGCGCGGGACCTGAAGAAAAATAAAGTGCCGATCATCGGTACTTCGCCCGACTCCATCGATCAGGCGGAGGATCGTGAGCGTTTCCAGAAGCTGATCCAGAAGCTGGGTCTACTGCAGCCGCCCAACGCCACCGCGCGCAATCCGGAACAGGCGGTAAAGCTGGCGGAGACCATCGGCTATCCGCTGGTGGTGCGCCCGTCGTATGTTCTGGTGGGGCGCGCCATGCAGATTGTGCATGACCGCGACAGCCTGGAAACCTACATGCGTACCGCGGTGAGCGTGTCCAACGACTCGCCGGTGCTGCTCGACCGCTTTCTCAACGACGCCATCGAAGTCGACGTAGACGCCATCTGCGACGGCAAGAAAGTGGTGATCGGCGGTATCATGGAGCATATCGAAGAGGCCGGCGTGCATTCCGGTGACTCCGCCTGTTCGTTGCCACCCTTCAGTCTGTCAAAGAAGATTCAGGATCGCTTGCGCGTCCAGACAGAACAACTGGCCAAGGCGCTCAAGGTCGTGGGCCTCATGAACATCCAGTTCGCCGTGAAGGGCAACGATATCTATGTGCTGGAGGTGAACCCGCGCGCCTCGCGTACCGTGCCCTATGTTTCCAAGGCCACCTCGCGTCCCTTGGCCAAGATCGCCGCGCGCTGTATGGCCGGTACCAGTCTGGCGAAACAGGGGGTGGTATCGGAGATTATCCCGGCCTATTATTCGGTGAAGGAAGCGGTGTTCCCCTTCATCAAGTTTCCCGGTGTCGACACGGTGTTGGGCCCGGAGATGAAATCCACCGGCGAGGTCATGGGCATAGGCCGCACCTTTGGTGAGGCCTTCTCGAAATCGCAAATGGCTGCCGGTTCGGAAATCCCGCGCAGTGGCCGCATGTTCATCAGCCTGCGCGATAGCGATCAAAAAGCCGGCGTGGAAGTGGCGCGTTACTTTTCCACCCACGGTTTCGAGGTGCTGGCGACCCGCGGTACTGCGGTGATCCTGTTAGCGGCCGGAGTCGCGGTGAAGGCGGTCAACAAGGTCTCGGAGGGCCGGCCGCACATTGTCGACATGATCAAGAACGACGAGATCGCTATCATCCTGAATACCGTGGCGGATACCCAGAGTATCGCCGATTCCTACGAAATCCGGCGCGAGGCCCTGCTGCACAAGGTCACCAATTACACCACCCTGGCGGCGGCGCGTGCCGCCTGCGAGGGCCATCGGCAGGCCGGCGAGTTCGCTGTGAGCCCGTTGCAGGCGCTGCACAAGGAGATCAAAGCATGAGCAAGGTGCCACTGACGGTAGCCGGTGCCGAGAAGCTGAGGGCGGAACTGCTGCGCCTGAAGACCGTCGACCGCCCGCGCATCATCCAGGCCATCGCCGAGGCGCGGGCCCACGGCGATCTGTCGGAAAATGCCGAATACCACGCGGCCAAGGAACAGCAATCCTTTGCCGAGGGGCGCATCAAAGACATCGATGGCAAGTTGTCGAACGCACAGATCATCGATCCGCGCACCGTCAACGCCAACGGCCGGGTGGTGTTCAGCGCCACCGTCGACCTGATGGACGAGGACAGTCAGCAAGAGGTGACCTACCAGATCGTGGGTGACGACGAGGCGGATATCGCCGAAGGAAAAATCTCTATCGGCTCACCTATCGCCCGTGCCCTCATCGGCAAGGAGGCGGGGGATTCCGTTGAGGTGCATGTACCGGATGGCGTGCGGCATTATGAAATTATCGACGTGCGCTATGTCTGATAGCAGCCAAGGTTCCGTTCTCTGGCACTCAGCGCCACGCTGTACCCACCCTTAGCCACCAGCCGCTCGCGGGCTGAGCGGCTACGCACAAGGATAACGCCGCATGCTCCCCAATAAGTTCAGTGGTCTGTGGTCGTCCCTGGAACGCCTGCTCCTGACGCTGTGGGTCGGTGGCATGCTGGTCGTGGGCTACGTCGTTACTCCGGTGCTTTTTTCCTCCCTCGGTGACCGCATGCTGGCGGGCACCGTTGCCGGGCGCTTGTTCGGCTTCGTGAGTCTGATCGGCCTTACCTGCGGCGGTCTGTTGCTGATGAGCTGGATACTGCGGGATGGCCGCGCCGCGATGCGCAGTTGGCGCGTGTGGGCAGTGTGTGCCATGTTGCTCATCACCCTCATCGGCGAATTCGGCCTTACGCCGCAGATGCAGGCGCTCAAACAGGCGGCGGGTGCTGCGCTGGAGCCCGGCAGCGATCTGCATCGGCAGTTTTCCCGCTTGCACGGGCTGTCCAGCGTGTTGTTTCTTCTCAACAGCTTGATGGGTCTGGCGCTGGTGGCGGCACCGTCCGTGGCGCGCGGTCGGGGTTAATCCTGCGGCAGGGTGATCTGGGGGTTTTCGCCGCGGCGATAGATCACGGCCATACGGCCGATGGCCTGCACCGGTTCGGCGGCGGTTTTGGCACAGATGTGTTCGAGAATCTCCTCGCGGCCGTCGCGGTTGCCCGCGGGCAATTTGATTTTCAGCAGCTCGTGGTAGGCCAGGGCGAGTTCGATTTCCGCCAGGACCGCCGCACTCAGGCCCGCCGCACCGATGGTGACTACCGGCTTGCGGGTTTGCGCCTGGGCGCGGAGAAATTTCAGCTGATTGCGTGTCAGAGGCATATACTTTCCTGGTAGATCATTACAGAGCACTTAAAGACCGCATGATACCGTATCCCGAGACGTTCCCCCATGGCCCGTAGCAAGAGTAGTGGTGCCTGGCTGGCGGAGCATTTTTCCGACGAATACGTCAAGCGTGCCCAGAAGGAGGGCTATCGCTCGCGCGCCATCTATAAATTGCAGGAAATTGACCAGCGCGACCGCCTGTTGCGTCCCGGTCTCACGGTGCTCGACCTGGGCGCCGCCCCCGGGGGCTGGTCGCAGTATGCCCTTGAGCGTGTCGGCCCCTCCGGGCGGGTGGTGGCCCTGGACATCCTGCCCATGGGGGCCCTGCCGGGTGTGGAGATCATCGAGGGGGATTTCACCGAACAGGCGGTGTTGGATCGACTACTGGATACCCTGGCCGGCCGTCCGGTGGACCTTGTAATCTCGGACATGGCGCCCAATATTAGTGGCATTGGCTTGTCGGATCAGGCGCGCGCCATGTATCTCGCGGAACTGGCCTGGGATTTCGCCCGGCAACACCTTAAACCTGGCGGGCACCTGCTGATGAAGGTCTTTCAGGGTCAGGGGTTTAGCCAGTTATATAAGGATATCCAGCGAGGTTTTGAGCGTACCGTGTCACGCAAACCCAAGGCCTCGCGTCCGCGCAGCACCGAGTTATTCCTTTTGGGTAAGGGGTTTAAGGCTGATTCATAACAATAGGCCGCATTCTGCGGTTGCAATGCGGTTGTATCGCCCCGATAGACATTGCAGAATGGATAAATCGAGGCGTTATGTGGTCTCACATCAACATGCCGTTAACTTGAGTCACCGTCTGAAGAGGCAATATCTTGAATAATCTCACAAAGAATCTGCTGTTGTGGCTCATCATCGCCGTGGTGCTCATGACGGTCTTCAACAATTTCGGCAACCGCCAGGCGCCGCTGCGTGACATGGAGTACTCCCAGTTCTACAGCCAGTTGAACAACGGTCAGATCGACAAGGTGACCATCGAAGGCCGCGTGATTACCGGTACCACCAAGGCCAACGAGAAGTTCAAGACCTACAGCCCCGAGACGGACAACCGTTTGCTCATCGGCGATCTGCTGAAGAACGGTGTCAACGTGGAAGGCAGGCCGCCCCAGGAACAACCGCTGTGGCTGCAGATCCTCATCAGCTGGGCGCCGATGCTGCTGCTCATCGGTTTCTGGTTCTATATGATGCGTCAGATGCAGGGCGGTGGCGGCGGCCGCGGTGGCGCCATGGGTTTTGGCAAGAGCCGCGCACGCATGCTGACGGAAGATCACAACAAGGTCACCTTTGAAGACGTGGCCGGTGTCGAAGAGGCCAAGGAAGAAGTCGGCGAGCTGGTGGAGTTTCTGCGCGACCCGAGCAAGTTCCAGAAACTCGGCGGCCGTATCCCGCGCGGTGTACTCATGACCGGTTCTCCCGGTACCGGCAAGACCCTGCTGGCCAGGGCCATCGCCGGTGAGGCCAAGGTGCCGTTCTTCTCCATCTCCGGCTCCGATTTCGTGGAGATGTTCGTCGGCGTGGGCGCCTCGCGCGTGCGCGATATGTTCGAACAGGCGAAGAAACACGCCCCGTGCATCATCTTCATTGACGAAATCGATGCCGTCGGCCGCCAGCGCGGCGCCGGCCTCGGCGGCGGACATGACGAGCGCGAACAGACGTTGAACCAGCTGCTGGTGGAGATGGACGGTTTCGAGGGTAACGAGGGTGTCATCGTCATCGCCGCCACCAACCGCCCGGACGTACTCGTCCCGGCGTTGTTGCGCCCCGGTCGTTTCGACCGCCCGGTGTATGTGCCGCTGCCGGACATCCGTGGCCGCGAGCAGATACTCAAGGTCCATATGCGCAAGGTGCCGGTGGCGGACGACGTGCAACCCGCCATTATCGCCCGCGGCACCCCCGGTTTTTCCGGCGCCGATCTCGCCAACCTGGTGAACGAGGCGGCGTTGTTCGCCGCGCGTGGCAACAAGCGCCTGGTGAGTATGGAGGATTTCGAGAAGGCCAAGGACAAGATCATCATGGGCGCGGAACGCCGTTCCATCGTCATGCCGGAGAAGGAGCGCCTGAATACCGCGTATCACGAATCCGGACACGCCGTGGTGGCCAAACTGATACCCAATACCGATCCGGTGCACAAGGTCACGATCATTCCCCGTGGCCGTGCCCTGGGCGTCACCATGCAGTTGCCGAAGGAAGACCGTTACAGCCATGATCGCGATACGCTGCTGTCCACCATCGCGGTGCTCATGGGCGGACGCATCGCCGAAGAGGTGTTCATGCACCAGATGACCACGGGTGCGTCCAACGACTTCGAGCGTGCCACGGATTTGGCACGCAACATGGTCATGCGCTGGGGCATGAGCGACGTCCTGGGACCACGCGTGTACGGTGACAACCAGAGCGAGGTGTTCCTCGGCCGTGACGTGATGACGCACAAGAACATGAGCAACACCGTGGCCGAAACGGTGGACAAGGAGATACGCCGCATCATCGACGAGCAGTACGCCCGTGCCCGTCAGGTCATCGAGGATAATCGCGATAAGGTCGAGGCCATGACCAAGGCGCTGCTCGAATGGGAGACGCTCAACGCGGAACAGCTCGACGACATCATGGCGGGCAAGGCACCGCGGCCGCCCGAGGACTTCACGCCGCCGGCGGCCTCCAGCGGCTCCGATACCAAGTCCGGCAAGACGCCGCGCAAGCCGCGTTCCAAGCCGATGGATACCCCCGCCGCGGAGCACTGAGGCATGCCGCTTAACTGCGGCGGTCGTCCGCTGGATCTTGGACGTGTCGTGGTCATGGGCATACTCAACATCACCCCCGATTCCTTTTCGGACGGGGGTGTTTTTTTTGCGCGTGACAAGGCCGTGGCGCGTGCGCGTGAGATGGTGGAGCAGGGCGCTGATATCATCGACATCGGGGGCGAGTCCACGCGTCCCGGCG
>JANNJF010000744.1:0-4191 GCA_031405715.1 Gammaproteobacteria bacterium
ACAAGGAGGAGGGCACCACCACCACGCCCTTTGATATGGCGGTGCTTAACGATCTGGACCGCTTTCACCTGGTAGCGGACGTGCTCGATCGGGTGCCCGGGCTCGGCGCTTCCGCCGCCTACCTGAAGCAGGCGATGCGCGACAAGCGACTCGAGCATCGTGAGTACATTGTGCGTCATGGCGAGGACATGCCGGAGGTGCGTGAATGGAAATGGCCATATTGACCAGGTGTGCAGAAATGACGGCATTGCCGCTGGCCGCAACACGCTCGCGCATACCCGGGCGCTTGCAGAACAACCTGCAGGCTGAACGCAGACGCACCGCCGGCACGCACGCATGCCCGGTATAATGCATCCCTATCTGCGACCGTTGCCCGCGGGCCTCGAAGCGTTGGCCGAACTCACCCTCGACCTGCGTTGGACCTGGAGCCACGCCGCCGATCGTTTATGGAAGGCGCTGGCGCCGGACATCTGGGCACATACGCAGAATCCATGGCTGATGTTGCAGAGTGTCTCGCAACGCCATCTGGAGACGCTGGCGCAGGACAGCGCTTTCCGCGCCGAACTCGATCGCCTCATGCAACAGCGCGCGGAATATTTATCCGGCAACACCTGGTTCTGCGCGCAGCCGCAAACCGGCCCGGCACCGGTGATTGCCTACTTCAGCATGGAGTATGGGTTGGCCGAGGCGCTGCCGTTGTACTCCGGCGGCCTGGGCGTGCTCGCGGGCGATCACCTTAAAGCGGCGAGCGATATGGGCGTGCCGCTGGTGGCCATCGGTCTGCTGTATCAGGAAGGTTATTTTCGCCAGATGCTGGACGTGAACGGCCGGCAGCGCGAGATCTATACCCACAACGTGCCCACCAGCATGCCCGTGACACCGGTACGTGATGCCGATGGCGCCTGGCTGGGCGTGCCCATCGCGCTGCCGGGGCGCACGGTGATGTTGCGCGTCTGGCAGGCGCAGGTGGGCCGGGTGAATCTGTACCTGCTGGACAGCAATGACGCCATAAACAGCCCGGCGGACCGCGGCATCACCGCCAAGCTGTACGATGGCGGAAACGAAATGCGTTTGGCGCAGGAGATTGTGCTCGGCATCGGCGGGTGGCGCACGCTGCTCGCCCTCGGCCTCGAGGTGGACGTGTGTCATTTGAATGAAGGCCATGCCGCCGGGGTTACCCTTGAACGCGCGCGCCACTATATGCAACGGCACCAGGTGGATTTCTGGCAGGCCTTGTGGGCGACGCGCGCGGGCAATGTCTTCACCACCCATACGCCGGTGAGCGCCGCCTTCGACACGTTTCCGCGCGACCTGCTGGCCGTGTATGGACGCGACTACGCGCAGGGGCTTGGCATCAGTCTGGCTGAGTTGCTGGCCCTCGGGCGTCGGCACAGGCATGCGGACGACGAACCGTTCAATATGGCCTACCTCGCCATGCGCACCTGCAGTCAGGTCAACGGCGTCAGCCGGCTGCACGGTGCGGTGAGCCGGCGCATATTCAGCGAACTCTACCCGCGTTGGCCGGAGCACGAGGTGCCGGTGACGCATATCACCAACGGTGTGCATGTGCCGTCGTGGGATTCGCCCTGGTCGGATGACATCTGGACGGAGTCCTGTGGCAAGGAGCGTTGGCGCGGGTCGTTGGAGTCCCATGCCGAGGCCATCGGTCGCGTGACCGATGCGGCGCTGTGGACATTGTGCAGCGAGGAGCGGGCCGATCTGGTGAACTACGCGCGCCAGCGGCATGCGCGCCAGTTGGGCCAGCGTGGTGCCGACGCGCAGGCAGTGGCCGCGGCGCAGGCCGCCCTCGATCCCAATGCCCTGACGATCGGCTATGCCCGGCGTTTTACCGAGTACAAGCGGCCGAACCTGTTATTGTCCGATCCGGACCGCCTCGCGCGCCTGTTGACGCGGCGCGACCGGCCGGTGCAATTGATCGTCGCCGGCAAGGCGCACCCGCAGGACGAACAGGGCAAGCAATATGTGCAGGCCTGGGCGGCCTTCGTACGGCGGGCGGATGTGCGCCCGCACGCGGTGTTCCTCGAAGACTACGACATCACCCTGGCGCAGGAACTGGTGCAGGGCGTGGATCTGTGGATCAACACGCCGCGCCGGCCGTGGGAGGCCTGCGGCACCAGCGGCATGAAGGTGCTGGCCAACGGCGGCCTGAATCTCTCGACCCTGGATGGTTGGTGGGCCGAGGCCTACCGCCCGGAAGTGGGTTGGGCCCTGGGCGATGCTGGCGAACACAGCGATAGCGGGCGCGATGCCGCGGAGGCGGAGCAGCTGTACTCTCTGTTGGAGAATGACATCGTGCCACAGTTCTATGCGCGCAACAGCGCCGGTATTCCGACGGCCTGGGTGGCGCGCATGCGTGCCAGCATGAGCAGTCTCGCGCCGCAGTTCAGCAGCACACGCATGTTATGCCACTATGTCGAGACGGTGTATCTTCCGGCCGCGCAGCGTTTCCGCAAGCGCCGCGACAGCGAAGCGGCGCGCGCGTTGCATACCTGGGCCACGGCCCTGCAGCAACATTGGGACACCATCCATATCGCACCGTCGGATGTGCGGCAGGAAGGGGCTGACTGGGCGTTCGACGTGCAGGTGTATCTCGGCGAACTGACGCCCGATATGCTGCAGGTACAGCTGTATGCCGCCCCCGCGGAGGACGGCAAGAGCGCATGCCACACCATGCAGGCCGGTGAGGCATTGGCCGGTGCGCGCCACGGTTACCATTACCGTGCGCGTGTGCCGTCAGTGCGTGCGGCGCAGGACTATACCGTGCGCGTAGTGGCCCAGCGGGCGGATGTGTGTCTACCTCAGGAGCTGCCGCTCATTGTCTGGCAGCGTTAACGGAGAATCACTATGAGCAAAAACCCTCTGCTGCAGATCAAAGACCTGGGTCAAAGCTTGTGGCTGGATTATGTCCAGCGGCAATTGATAAGCAGTGGCGAACTCGCGCGCCTGATAGACACCGATGGGCTGGCGGGGGTGACATCGAATCCGTCCATATTCCAGCAGGCCATCGTCGGACACGCTGAATACCGGGAAGACGTGGCGGCGCTCAGCGCGCGCGGTGCCGATGTCCTGGAGATGTATGAAAATCTGATTACCCGGGATATCTCCCTGGCCGCAGACGTGTTGCGTCCGCTGTATGAGACCAGTGACGCGCACGATGGTTACGTCAGCATCGAGGTGTCGCCGCACCTGGCGTACGATGCCGAGGGGTCGATCGCCGAAGGGCGCCAACTCTGGACGCACCTGGCGCGGCCCAATGTTATGATCAAGGTGCCGGCGACGCGCCAGGGGCTACGCGCCATCCAAACGTTGGTGGCCGAGGGCATCAACGTCAACGTCACGCTGTTATTCGGCATCACGCGTTATCGGGAGGTGCTCGACGCCTGGATGACGGGCCTGGAACAGCGGCTGGCGGCGGGTTTACCCATCGCCCGGTGCGTCTCGGTGGCGAGTTTCTTTCTGAGTCGCATCGATACGTCAGTTGATCGGGAACTGGACAGTGTCGGCCATACGCTTCCGGGACATAAGGCCGAGCGCCTGCGCGGCCAGGCGGCCATTGCCAGTGCGCGGCTGGCCTACCAGACGTGGCGACAGGCGATGCGCGAGCCGCGCTGGCAGACACTCGCGGCGCAGGGTGCCAGGCCGCAACGCCTGTTGTGGGCCAGCACCGGCACGAAAGATCCGGCCTACAGCGATGTGAAATACGTCGAGGCCTTGATCGGTCCGGATACGATCAATACTCTGCCGCCGCAGACCCTGGCGGCCTACCGGCAACATGGCGACCCGGCGCTGCGCCTCGAGACCGGGCTGGAGTCGGCGCAGGCCTTGCCCAGGGCGCTGGCTGAGCTGGGCATCGATCTGGAACATGCAGCATCGCAGCTGGAGGCAGAGGGCGTGCTGAAGTTTATCGAGGCCTACGATGGGTTGCTCGCCACCCTTGGTCAGTGGCATACACGGCGATAATGGCTCTTAGGGCGGGCACGCCACACTAGGGAAACTCTGAACAAGTGGCAAAAACTATCAGGCTTGGTTCCCTCTCCCTGTGGGAGAGGGTTAGGGTGAGGGGGAAATTCTATGAATTTCCCCCACACCCTAACCCACACCCCCCCAGTGGGCGGGGGGGAGGGGACTTGTTCAGAGGGTGCCTAGATTAAATAGTCCATATTCCATCGA
>JANNJF010000745.1:0-6417 GCA_031405715.1 Gammaproteobacteria bacterium
TCTCGATCCGCGTGCCCAGCGATGCGATGCACTTCTACATGAAGCCGCACAGCCACGGCCTGGACGAGATCACGCTGGACAACATCGTCACCTGCAATCTCGCGGGCGAGAAGGCGACCGGAGGGAGCGAACTTGAACACATTGTTATAAGGCATATCGCCTCGTGCTCCTGTGTTCTTTTTTGGAGTCGTGAATACCACACCACCCACGTTCCTCTCGTGAATGTTTTCTCCCTAAATCGTCTGTAATTACCATACGACACACGTATGGGTCGCCCCATGTGCTCTTGAACATTATTTGAGTTTTTGTTGGCGCGACATGAAATTCGATCTCCAACACTGCTTTTGCGACCTGATGTTCACTGAATCCTCGTTTACTTAGTTGCTTGAACAAGTAGTCGGTGTAGGGAGCGGCAATTCGTTTGCTGTGACTAAACTCGGGAACAGACATTCCAGACAAGAGATCAAGAGAAAATACTTTCAATCCGGAGTCACTTGCTACTTTATATAGGATTCCCATTGCCCAGTATCCATCGACGTCGTTGTTGCGTGAGCAAAAGCTACTCGCTATCCCAGAGGCGACCACTTTCAATTCTTTTCTACGCGGCACGGACTATTTTTGCCTTAATAACAGCGTATTAGACAGACGTAGAACCAATCATAAAAGGTTCCATGTATGCCGCCATGCTTCCACATATGTAAACAAGTTACCATATCTGTAAACATTATCGCCTCGCGATCCGGTGTCCCAGTCCAAAGGAAATGGCCGTTTCAAAAGGCATTTGCCATAATTTTTCGGATTGTAACCAGCGACCACCGGCGGCCTTTACCTGCTCGCGCAGTGCATTTTCGCGGAAGAATACCTTGACCCCGACCTCACCTTGCTCCTGGCGGTCATTGATGTAATCCACTTTTAGGGTGGGCTCGGGGGTCTGCGAAGGCGGGGGTGGCGGTGTCCACGCCGATTCTTCGATGATGAGTTCCGCGGTCTTGTAGCGTTTGCCGGCGACGGCGTCGTAGCGGTAACGCACACAGACAAGCCGGTCTCCATAGCGGGTTGCGAGTTTTCTTGTGCCGCGCCGTCCGGGTTTGCGTACGGCGAGTACGTGCAAGGCGATCCCTCGCTGGTTGTCACTTTGTGTTCAAGCATACGTCCGGCTGTCGGAGTTCGGCAAGCAGTGGATTAGATGTAGGCGGGTCAGCCCGGGGTAACCGCCGGGTCTAACCGGCAAAAACATCGCCCTCAACAGACTGGCTCCGGATCCGTCGCCTGCGTCACCGTGGGCAGCACGCCTTGACGCTTTTCCATAAAGTATCCCAGACAGTCCTGGCGGATGGCGCGCTCGCTCAAGGTCAGCATCGAGGGCATGACCGGCAGGATGGTGCGGATCTCGTCATTGACGATATGCAGAAAACGTTCGCTCACTTCGCGATCCTCGCTGTCGCGCACCTCCAGACGGGCATGACTGCCCGGGCGGATGCGGCCCAGGGGCGTACCCGCCGGTAATTCGCGAAAATTAAAATGGTCCAGGTCGCGGCTGAACTGAATATCCGCGTCTTCCGAGTCGAAGGAGAAACTCACATCCCGCGGCACTTTCACGATGGCGACGGTGTGGAACAGATTGATATCGTGCGCCGCCACCGGGTGCGTGGGGATTTCCGCCAGGTGCAGGCAGGACCGGAGATAGTCGAAGCCGTGTTCCACGCCATACATCTGCCCGGGTTGGCCGCACTCCACCGTCACCGAGGGACACAGCTCCGAGAAGGGTTGGATCAGCACGCCGTCGGGTTTGGTGAAATGCACCACCGTGCGGCCGAAGAGGTGGCGAGGTGCAGGAAGCTCTGATCCAGACGGCGCACGCAGGCGTAGTGCGGGTTGATGCCGGTATTGTTGTGGATGTCGAGGCTCGCGAACACGTCGCGCCGGCGCATCTCGTCGACGACCTGGCGGGCCATCTGCCGTTCCGGCGTGCCCTGGCGTACCGTTGCATTGTCCCAGATGCGATTGTAATCCGGCTGGCCGTCGAGAAAACGCAGGCGGTGGCGCGCCGCCTCGACGTTGCCGATGAACAACGACAGCGAACGCGGCAACGTCTGGCTGGCATATTCGCGCAGCAGTCGGCGCGCGGCGAGCCAGCTGGTGTCCTCGTTGCCGTGCAGCAGCACTGAGGCAAACAGGGGTTGCGGGCGCCGGCCGGTAAGATGGATCAGCGTCGGTCCCGGCAGCACCTCGTGCAATTGGTCCGCCGCCCGCTCCAGCAATCCTTGCGGCAGTGTCTCAGTGATGTAGAGCACTTAGATAGTCCATTCGTGCACCGGTCGCCCGCTGCGTTGATGTTCGCGATAGGCGCAAGTCAGGGCCGTCATGTCATGACCGTGTTGCGCCACGTACGCGCGCTGCCACGCGGCACCGTTCATGCCGCTGACGAGTCGCCCTTCGATTATACCAAGGTAGCGATCAATGTCTGCGTCATCGATGGCGAGACGCTGGAGGCCCCGCCGGGCCAGGGGCAGCAGGGTGTGCACCAGCTTTTGCGCCGGCAACGGCTGACCCTGCAGCCAGACGAGGCTGGCGCGGAGGCCATGTCTGGCCGCTGCATAAAAATTGCACTGGGCCTGTTCGAAGCTGAGCAACGACTCCGGTGGCGTGTCTGCCGTTGCCAGTTCCTGTATCAGACCATAAAACAGCGCCGCGTTGGCGATCATGTCCACCAGGCTGGGGCCCGCGGGCAGGACCCGGTGTTCCAGGCGCAGGTGCGGTGTGCCCGCGGCGTCGAAGCCGATGAGTGGACGGTTCCAGCGCCACAGCGTGCCGTTGTGCAGGCGCAGGTGCGCGAGCCTTTCCGGCGGCGTCGGCAACGGAGTCGGTAGCAGGACGGCATAGTCCGCCAGGTTCTCCTCGAAGCATTGCAGGAGGGACTGGCGCACATAGGCGTGGCCGAAGGTCACGCGGTTGGCGCGCGAACCCGCTCGTGGTGACACGGCTACGGCCTGCTCGAACAACGGAATGCGGGTTTCATCCCACAAATCATGGCCGAAGAGATAGGGCGAGTTGGCGCTCACCGCCAGTATCGGGCCGGATAGGATCATGGCGCTGTTGTAGTAGCGCACCGCCTGGGCCGGGTTGAGTTGCAGGTGGATCTGGAACGAAGTCGCCGCGGCCTCCAGCATCACGTCGTGGTGACGGGTGCGCAGATGGTTGTGCCCCTGAATATCGATAGTGATGGGATGGTCGTGGCGCAACCGCAGCACCTGTTCATTCAGGGCGCGATAGCGTTCCATCGGGGACATATGGGCCAAGGTCAGGTCGCGATCCTGCAACGACGGCAGTATGCCGACGGCCAGCAGATCGGCGTCCAGTCGCTGTGCGGTCTGCAGGCAGTGCTGCCAGCGCTGGGTCAGATCGGTGTGCATGGCCTGCAACGCCGCTCCGGCCAGGGGTTGTGGCGGGGTATTGATCTCGACGTTGAAGCGGGCCAGCTCCGGTACCACCAGTGGGTCGGCGAGGCGCTGGAGAAATTCAGTGTTCAAAGGGGTCGGACGGCATGACCTGTCGACGAGACAGGTCTCGATTTCAAAACCGCCGATACCACCGGTTGGACTGAAGGCGGCATGGGCAAACCATTGCCGCAGCAGCGCCGTCTCGTTTTCCAGGCTGGCGCGATAGTGCGCGATGTCCTGTTCGCTGAAATGACTGGAGTGGATTTCCTCGCCCATGCACGTATCCCTGCGCAGGCCTGATATCAGGCAGTCGGTCTAGTTAAACAAGCAGCGAGTGGAATTGCAATACGTCGACGGATGCGCGGTGGTCGTGACGCTCTAGGAGGTTTGCGTCGGACCGCTGTTGTCCTCATCGCCGGCGGCACGCTGCCATGAGTTTTCGTTGCGGAACACCTCGTGCCGCACCGCCAGGGCGAAGTCCGCGCGCGTGAGCACGCCGCTCGCGCCGCGCTGATGGCCGGCGACGGTCTTGTAGATCACCAGATCCTTGTCTGGGGTGGTGCCCCCGGACTCGTCGATCACCTGGAATACCGCCCAGCGGTCGGCGTACTTGCCGTTGCTGTAAAAGTGCCCGCGCTTGATCTGTTCCGGCGCGAGGTGTGGGCCGCGGGAGTGGCGGCGTGCCAGGCTGTAGATTTTGGACAGGTCTTCTTCCGTGACGTCGACGTACAGATTCATTTTACGCAGGGCGTATTCCAGATCGGCATGGGAGATCTCCGCGGATGTCTGACTGGTGCCCGCTGCCGGTTCGGTCGCCAGCGTGGCTTGCCGGCGTCCGAGCTTCGCCGGATAGCGCCGCCACGGGAAGGCGTAGTTCACCGCGATGGCGCAGACCAATATGATGCCGGCATTTAATAATACCGGAGTGATCACATAACGATAGCCCAGGGCGTGCACTGCGGGTCCGCTGACCACCGCCGCCAGGGCCGTGGCGCCGCCGGGCGGATGGATACAACGCAGGTAATGCATGGCGCCGATGGCCAGCGCCACCGCCAAGGCCGCCGGGAGCAGTACGCCAGGCACCCACATGGCCACCGTGACACCGATGATGGCGGAGACGACGTGACCGCCGATAAGCTGCCAGGGTTGCGACAGCGTTCCGTGAGGCACACCGAATACCAGCACGGCGGAGGCGCCCATGGAGGCGACCAGTAGGGCGGCGTTGTCCAGGCCAACGAAGTACTCGCTGGTCAGGATGATCATAAAAATGCCGACAAACCCGCCGACCACGGACACGAGCTTTTCCAGATGGCTGGTGGTATTGCCCTCGAAGCCGATGAAAGACAGGAACTGGTTCTTCATGTAGTTCAGCATGGCGTTGTTATCCGCATAGTGCGAGTTGTGTACCTTGTTTATTTGGTGACATGCTCTGCATCACGGCCTTTCCGTTCGAAACTCCACGTTATTGCCGCGTATCCATCGGGCATTGCTGCAAGGCCAGTGTACCCGAACGCCCAGCGACTTCACCAGCGCGCAAGTCACAGACCGCAATGGACGCACGGTCTTGCAGCAGCGACCGCGCCACGTCGCGCAATACCGCGAAACGCACGCCCGCCGCGCGCGAGCGCAGCAACAATGCCCGGAACAACTCGCGTTTCTGCATGCCCTCGATTTCCGCGTGTACCGTCAGTACATTGAGCTGCCCCGGTTTAAGCAACGACAGATAATGGTCGACGATGCGATTTTCCGGGTACTCCGCACGTCCCATCAACTCGTCCAGGGTCGGCAGGGTGGAGGGAATCTGCAGCGTCTTGTGCACCACACCCTCCGCCCGTGGAAAAAACGGATGGGTACCGCGGCCGTCGCTCGCATACAGCAGGTCGGCGGCGTCGTACGCGGCGAGACTGTAAGCGTTGGCCTGCCAGCCGGCGGCGCCGGCGGTCTGCGCCGGTTCGTTAAAGATACGTGCGAATTCGGCCCGCGCCTTGTCGAACTCCGAAAACACCTGAGCGCGGGTCATGCCCGCCAGGCCATCCTGCCAGCGGATGTGATCGTAGCAGTGGATGCCCACCTCATGACCGGCGGCGCGTGTCGCGCGCATGACCTCCGCATTGCGTTGTCCGATGTGCGGCCCCGGCAGCAGCACGCCGTTGAGCAGCGTGCGCAGGCCGTACATGCCGACGACGTTGGTGCGCGCCACCTTGCCGAAAAAACCGGGACGGAAGATGCGCTTGATGGCACGCCCGGTGTTGTCCGGCCCGAGGGAGAAGAGGAAGGTGGCGCAGAGGCTGAATTCCCGCAGCAGCGCCAGCAGGTTGGGCACGCCGATACGCGTACCGCGGTCGGTGTCCACATCCACCTTGATGGCCAATACGGTGTCAGTCATGGTTGCGACTCGGCCACTGCGTTGCTGCGATGCGCGGCATTACTCACCCAGTTCCTGGGACGGACGACCCAGGTGGTAGTCCAGGGTCTTGCGCAGGGCGGTCTCGAAGTCCACCTTCGGGCTCCAGCCGAGATACTTCTGCGCGTTCTTGATGGAGGGTACGCGCGTGAGGATGTCCTGGTAGCCCTTGCCGTAATAGGTCTCGGATTGGGTCACCACCAGCTTGGTCTTCTCCGCCAGGCTGGCGTATTTCGGGTAGGTCTTGATGAGCGCCACGGTGGTCTCCGCCAGCTCGCGGATCGACATATCGTTCTTCGGATTGCCGATATTGAAGATGCGGCTGTCGGCGCAGCCGTCCTTGTTCTCGATGATGCGGATCAGGGCGTCGATGCCGTCGTCGATATAGGTGAAGCTGCGGCGCTGTTCGCCGCCGTCCACCAGCTGGATGTCCTTGCCGCGCAGGATATTACCGATGAACTGGGTGCTTTTATCAGAAATTTCTATGTTTGATTCATAAGGTAAAAGTCCAAAGTCTCTCTAAATGCTCAGAATACTTTATTCTTGTTCGACTCATTAAGATTGTTTCTCTTT
>JANNJF010000746.1:0-3346 GCA_031405715.1 Gammaproteobacteria bacterium
AGGCGGGCGCGGAAGCGCCGCGTCTGACCGGTGGGGACGGTGTACTCGTGGGAGCCCCGGATAGGCAGGCCCTGCAAAAAATCAGCCTCGGGCACGTGTTGGGCCAGGTGCGGGTGCAACAAAAGCAGGGCCACCGCCGTCTGCATCAACGTGGGTACGCCCTTGGCACTACGCTGGACCACTGCCGGCCGTTGCACTGGACTGCGGGACGTTGCCTCCACCGGCGGCCGGCGGGCACCTTCTGCGGGGACCATGAGGGCGGACAGATTTTCCGCTGCCAGGTGGGTAATTTCCGCCAAACGGTTCAGCATCAATTGGCGCAAAATACCCGGGGGAAGGCTGGATAATAGTGGACGGGCCAGCTCCACCAGCCGAGCCCGACCGTCCAAACGGGTCAGGTCCACCTGCTCGCTCAGGGTTTGGAACAGATAATCCGGCAGGGACTTACCCTGGGCGACCCGGGCGGAAAACCCCTCGCGACCTTCCTTGCGCACCAGTGAGTCCGGGTCCTCGCCATCCGGCAGGAACAGGAAGCTGGCCTGACGGCCTTCCGTCATCACTGGTAAGGCGTTTTCCAGGGCGCGCCACGCCGCCTCGCGCCCGGCCCGGTCGCCATCGAAACAAAACACCACCTCGGGGGTAAAGCGGAACAGGCGCTCCAGGTGGTCACGGGTGGTAGCGGTTCCCAGGGTGGCGACGGCGTAATCAATGCCGAACTGGGCCAGGGCCACGACGTCCATATAACCTTCCACCACCAAGGCGCGCTGCTCCCGGCGCAGGGCGTCGCGCGCGCGGTACAGCCCGTAGAGCTCCCGCCCCTTGTGAAACAACGGGGTTTCCGGGGAATTCAAATATTTGGGTTCGCCCTTGCCCAATACCCGGCCGCCGAACCCGATGAGGCGCCCGCGGTAGTCGTGGATGGGAAATAGGATGCGCGCGCGAAAGCGGTCGTAGTAACCCCCGCTGTCCTTCTTCACCGCCAGACCCGCCGTGACCATGGCCTGCTGGGTGGCGTCATCGGTGCCGATGGCGCGCAACAGATTATCCCAACCGTCCGGGGCGAAACCGAGACCAAAATCCGCGGCGATGGTACCGGACAGGCCGCGACCTTTCAGATAGTCCACCGCCGACTGCGCCGCCGGGTGCTCGCGCAACTGGCGGCGGTAATGGCGATCGGCCTGCTGCAGCAAGTCGGAAAGAATCGCCAGTTCGTCTTTCGCCATGCCCGGCGTATAGGCACCGCCCTGGTGCTCCCGCACCACACTCACCCCGGCGCGGGCAGCGAGATCCTCCACCGCCTCGGGAAAACTCATGTGTTCGTACTCCATGAGAAACCCGATGGCGCTGCCGTGCACACCACAGCCGAAGCAATGGTAAAACTGTTTGTCCTGGCTGACGGTGAACGAGGGGGTTTTTTCTTCGTGGAACGGACAACAGGCCTTGTAGTCCTTACCCGCCTTACGCAGCGGCACGCGCGCGTCGATGACATCCACGATGTCGACACGCGTCAGTAACTCATCGATGAATTTTTCGGGGATCCGGCCGGCCATGCGGGTATTCTAGCAGGGAGCGGGGAGGGAGTTGGGACGCAGGAATCGCGCCAGATTTGGATGCTTGGTTTATTTTAGGAATGTGGGGCGAGGGAATGTGGGGCGAGCCCCACATATTAAAGCGGCGGCGAGCCGCCGCACTCCGGTACTAAGCCTTGGCGGCCAACATTTCCTTCACCTTGGCGCTGACCTTGGCCATGTCGGCCCGGCCCTGCAGCTTCGGCTTGAGCCCGGCCACCACTTTGCCCATGTCTTTGATGGACGCCGCCCCGGTTTCGACGATGGCCGCGGCAATCAGCTTGTCGACTTCATCCGCTGACAAGGGTTCCGGCAGATAGGCCTTGTACACCGCGAGCTCACGTTTTTCCTTGTCCGCCAGTTCCGGCCGATTACCTTTGGTGAACTGCTCCACCGACTCCTGACCCTGCTTCACCAGTTTTTCGATGACCGCCAGGGTCTGGGGATCGTCGAGGGTGATGCGTTCATCCACTTCGCGCCGCTGGATGGCGGCGAGCAGCATGCGGATGGTTTCCAGGCGCGCACTGTCCTTCGCGCGCATGGCGGTCTTCATGTCGTCTTTGATCTTATCCTTGAGGCTCATGTCGGGCACCTGCAACGGTCATTGATCTGACCGCCCAGACGGAGGGGATAGACTTTAATAAAGACGAGTGGCGCGGGCGGAGATACGGGACAGCTTCTTCAGCTCGCGTTTGCGCGCGGCAGCGGCCTTGCGCTTGCGCACGGTGGTCGGCTTTTCGTAGAACTCGCGCCGACGGACCTCGGCGAACACGCCGGCCTTCTCGCAGGAACGACGGAAGCGTCGCAGGGCGACTTCAAAGGGTTCGTGCTCTTTCACGCGAACTGTTGGCATTCTTGTTTCACCTCATAACACGTCATTGATCGATAATCGGACCCGTAGGGAAAACGGGAAACGGCGGATTCTATAGATTTCTCCCTATTTTGTACACCTCCGGCGCTTTTCCCTTGCCCCGGGAGACCCCTGCCCGCCACAATACGCGCATGCGTGTATTAGGTCTGGAAACCTCCTGCGACGATACTGGGGTCGCCATTTTTGACTCGGAAGCCGGTCTTTTGGGGCACAAGCTCTATTCTCAGACGGTTTTGCACACGGAATACGGCGGGGTGGTGCCAGAATTGGCCTCCCGCGACCATATCCGCAAACTCCTGCCCCTTATCCGTGCCGTCCTGGACGAGTGCCAGTGCTCGGCCCGCCAAATCCAAGGCATCGCTTATACCACCGGCCCGGGTCTGGCGGGGGCCCTGTTGGTGGGCGCTGCCGTGGGCCGTAGCCTGGCCATGGCCTGGCAGGTCCCGGCGGTGGGCATCCATCATATGGAAGGCCATCTGCTGGCCCCCATGCTGGAAGTGGACGCGCCGGCCTTCCCGTTTCTCGCCCTCTTGGTGTCCGGCGGCCATACCTTGCTGGCGGAGGTTCAGGCCATCGGTGACTATAAAATACTCGGCGAGTCCGTGGACGACGCCGTGGGCGAGGCCTTCGACAAAACCGCCAAGCTCCTGGGCCTGGGCTATCCCGGCGGCCCGGCCATCGCCCGCGCCGCCGCCGAGGGAACCGCAGGGCGCTTCCAGTTCCCCCGCCCCATGACCGACCGGCCTGGACTTAACTTCAGCTTCAGCGGCCTGAAAACGGCGGCGCTCACGGCGTCACAGCGCCAGGCCCTCGATGCCACGACCATCGCCGACATCGCCCTGGCCTTTCAGGATGCGGCCGTGGATACCTTGGCCATCAAGACCGAGCGCGCCCTCGTCCAGACCGG
>JANNJF010000747.1:0-5483 GCA_031405715.1 Gammaproteobacteria bacterium
CCTCGTCGATATGGTCGGGAAGCAGAAATCCGGCGACGGGATTGAGCATGAGGCTCGGCTCAACCTGGTCGATGGTGGCTTCGCGGGAGGTGTCGGTCAGATCCGCTGGATCGACGAAACGCAACATCCAACGTGCAGGCCGGAGGAGCCGCGGCCGCAACTCGACGCCGTCGGTGTCGAGCGCGTCGCGGGCGGGGTAGAGGAGGTTGTCGACGGGAAGGTCGAGTGTCCGGCCGAAGGCATCGATGATACGCGCGCCGGTCACTTTGAGGCGGCCGGAGACAAGTAGTTCGGGAATGGAGACGGGAACCGGTTTCGCTATTCCCGCCTCGGTCCTCGGTTGAAGCACGCCGTAGGGTCCGATGGGCAATCCGAGAAGTTCGTCGTGCAGGCTGTCCAGGCTTGCGGCCAGTATGTCGATACCACGGACGGCGCCTGCAATTTCGGCAAGCTGCTTCTCGACTTCCTCGCTCACCTCTCCACGATCTTGCGTATCGCGTTCGTCTTCCACCTTCAGCCAGTGGGTGATGGCGTTGGTGAGCGTTGTGGCGACGCCGGTATGTAACGGACTTCTGCCGGCTAACGAGCGCTTTGTGCCCTGCGGCGGAGCCTGGCCGTCCGATGTCTCGAGATCCACTTGACCCAGTTTCCAGCCTTCGAGCCTGTCCGAGGTGTCGATATCCACGGCCCATTCCAGCCACAAGGGAACCCATGGCTGGGACCAGGCCGTGACGCTGACTGGATCGGGATCGACACCCGCGATCAGACTGAAGCGGTTCAGCTCAGACGCAAGGCGGGCCTCCTGGTAAGGCGACGATATCTGCTTGAGCGACTTTGCAGCACCCTCCGCGCTGAAGCTGCCGTCCTTGTTGAAGCGCAGGGCAGTTTCGGCAAACATCCGGCTCTTGACGGCAGATGGGTTGAAGCCGGTGTTTTTGGCCGTCACGCCCGCGCGCCACGGCGCGAGATAGGGATCGAGGATCATGGCGCTCTGAAGCAGTGTTGCGACTTCGGGGGGAAGGCCGCCCATCGGGAAGGCAGCGAGCAGATCGGCCCCTTTCACCAGCCCGCTGATCTCGACGGGAACCTGCGAGGGCCAGCGGCATTGCAGTCGCCCGTCTGGCGAGCGCAGCGCATCGAAGCGATGCCGCAGATTGCGTTTAACGCCGCGGATCGCAAGCATCGGTTCCATCGGCTCGAAAAAGCGCGGGGTGGGCCGCCGGATCAGGCGGGAAGCCGGCGGCGTGGTCTCTGTTTTACGGGCGTCACGCTTTTCGCGCAGCAAGCGCATGTTTTCGGTCGTGTGCGACTTCACTTTTGTCTTGCGGTCTTTCGACCAGGTGAGTTCGGTTTCAAGGTGGCCGATGGCCTTGTCTGACAATTTTCCAGCGGTAGACGAACGCCAGGCGCGGGTTCCCCTTAACTCGCCGCCGGCGCCGGGTGCGATCACGCGTTCCTCCGGACCCGGCTCGCCGGGACGGGAGGAGAAGGCAGATAGGTGTTCGCCTTCCTCAATGGCGAAAACGCCGTTCGATGTGCCGACATCGGAAAGAAGATCGTGTGTGAATCCCGAGACGAGACGCTCGACGTCACGCCGGTCTTTCGGTTTGGCGAGATTCATTCCGCTGGAGGCAAAGACGGAGGCAAGATCGTCACTGTGCAAGCCGAATGCGACGGTCATTCCGTGCGCCAACGGACGCTGGTCCGAAACGACATTGCCATTGACCGGAACGCCATGCACCGTAGCATGCAGCAGCGACGCATAGGGTTCTTGGGCAACGGCCGGACCGAGCCGGGAAGCGGTCTCGGCGAAGAGCCCGCCAACGGCGGCAAATGCATTGGCCATTGTTGCTGAAACAGTCGCGCCGGTGTCGAGGGAGAATGTTTTGTAACGCTCGGCGGAGGTCAGGCTTAGCGCGCTCTGCTTTTTCGCCTTGGCGTCGCGTGCAGTGTTGCTTGCGCCGCGGTCCTCAAGGTCATCGGTTAGGCGCCATTTCAGCGCATCAAGCTTTGCGTAGAGTCCGGCCGTGGTCGCCGCCGTGTCGAGCGGGTCGAGATTCGCGGAGGACCACCAGCCGCATACAACGTAGGAAGCGAAATCGCCGATCACACCGTTCGGCGCCGTCGCCGCCAGGTCGGATAGCGGATCGTGAAACGAGAATCGGTTCTCGACGGCATCGTAGCAGCCGCTCCAGTTGAGCGTACCGCCTGCCGTGCCGGTCAGCTTGCTGGTCTCTATCGTCTTGCCTGTAGGGGGCAGGGCTTTATCCGGCGCTGGCCAATCCTGCAAAGGGGTGACGGTTGTTTTTCCGGCTTCAATGACCCAGCCGGCGACCGCAGCGCTGCTCGCGCCACGGGCGACGCTGAGTCGCAAGACGACCCAACGGTCGGGCAGGGCGGAGAGCGCAAGCCGGTTGTCGCTGCCGGGGTCCCGGTCTGTCAGTGAGCCGTTGAGCAGCGAGTCCGGCATCGCCCAGTGCAGGTAAACACCCGCAGGGCGCTTGTCGCCCTGGTCGAAGGGTGCCGGCATAGCCTCCGGATCCTGTCCGTCGGGTGTGGTCGTGGCAAAGGGCAAGCGGACAAATCGTTCGTCACTGTTCGCGGGAACATACAGCGCCTGGACGTCGATCGGCACCAGTACGCGCGGTTTCCTGAAGAGCTGTTTGTCCCAGTTGCGAATGGAGATCAGCGGCTCATCGGCGCGCACCAAGGCCGTCCAGCGCGCATCGGCGATGAGCGTCTTTATGGTCTTTCCGTCAATTGGAGGGCTCATGTGATCTTGTCCTTGAATGCGGTGAACAAGCCGGCGAGATTATGCGCCACCGTCGGCCGGAAGACATCGCTCTTTTCGGCCGCGTTAGGGCTGTTCGGATCGCCGAAGACCTGCCGATAGGGGAAGCGGATCATCTGCAAGGCGAATTCCGCGCCATTCAGGTGGCCGTCATCGTTCATGTGAGTCTTGGCAGTCGCGAGAAAGGTGTCGCCCGTAGCGCGTAGGTCGAGCACGCCGGGCGCGCCCGCCCGGAACGATACGGGCATGGGCAGTTTCGGTTCGACGTCCGTGGCCGTGCGTACATCCCGAGCGCGTACGCTGGCCTTGAAACTGTTTCCGTCACCCTGCGCTTCGAGCTTCACGCCGAACTGGACGCCTTGGCGCGGCTCTTCGATATGCACGACGGCGGGAACGCCATCGAACAGCGCGAGCAGCACCGCGGGTGCCAGTCTCTCGAGCCGCAGGAGCTTGATCCGGTCGGGATTGGATTCCGGAATGATGTCCTCGTCGTTGCCGATTTCGCGGCGATAAGCGCGCACCTGGAGTCCGGGCCAGCCCGACACCGCGCGCGATCGCAGCAGGAAGCCGGTGATCTGTGCCGCGGTTCCAAGCTGGTGGGCCTCGCTCCCCGGTAGCCGGACCAGGCGTTCCTGTTCGTCGATTTCGCTGCGGATAGCGGGATAGAGTGACTCGATCTGGGCGCGATCACCGCTGTTGACCGTGCCGACGCTCAATGCGCCCTGTATGAGCGCATCGGTCCATGCGCGATCGAGATAGAAGAAGCGGATCGACTCGATCGGCAAAAGCTCGGAATCTGCCACGAGGTTGTTGAACGGAACGCCCTCGAGGAGGCGCAGCCGTGCAAGCCAGTCACGCACGGCAAGTGGTGTGATGCGGTCCTTGCCAGCGTCACGGTCGCGGTCGCTGATCGACGGTTTATAATCCGCAGTCATGCCTCTGATCTCGGACACGACTGTTGCGGCGTCTAAGAATTTAGCGGCCATCATTTATTCTCCTGCTGGCGGGTGTCGATCAATGCGCGGATGATTTCGTCGAGCGCATCGGCCTTTTCCACCGCTTTGCTTCTGGCGGCCGTGCCTGTCGTCTGGGTCGACGGACGTTTGTTGCCGAGGGCGTCTGCCGCGATGCGCTGGACTTCCGCGGCCACGCTTTGCTGTAGATGCCCGAACCGTTCCGGTCCAGTGACCGTCTTGCCGAGGGGAACCGAGGCGCGTTCGAGTGCGCCGACCGAGCCAGTTTTCTTTATTTCTTCGAGTATGGACGCGTTGATCGACAGGCCGACCGACAGCAGGCCCGAAACATCGTTATCCAGAAACTCGAGCGGACGGCCCGGATCGACGCGTGGTCGGAAAGGCCCGAAGACCGCATCCGGTTTTGCTGCGGCCTCGAGCACCAACGTCTTGCCGATCAGCGGTCCGAGATTGGCCAGTATGCCGTCCTTCAGAATTTGACCAAGCTTGGCCACGGATTCGGCGGCCAGTCGGGCGAGCCGGCGCGTGCGTTCCGCGCCGAACTGTTCGCGCCGCCACTGCATCAGCGCGCCGACAAATGCCGGACGGGAAAGCGCCAGCAACCGGCCGATCTCGAAGGCGATCGCCAGTGACAGATCCTCGCGGCCATCCGGCACAACCGCCCGCAACTGGTCGCTGGTATGGGCAAGCGCCGGCCCTTGCGCGGTCGTTGCGACCTCCCGGTGGGTGGGCGAGGGCACGAAGGGGCCGCGATACCAGGCGCGGACCGCGTCCCCAATGCGTGTCTTGTGGGCGAGGCCGACATGGCCTGTCTCCGCCACCTCGGGCTCAGGCCGTGGCCGGGGGGCATCGGGTGGTGCATCGCCCGCCGCTGGTTGCGCGCAATCGGGACGTTTCTTTTTCGCGCCCGCCGCCGGAAGCGTGCCCAGCAGGCCAACATCGAGGTCGCGCATGAGAGATTCGAAGGACCCGGCGCCATCGCAGGTAAACGACCAGTGGGCGAGGATCGGAAACCGGTAGACCTTCTCGAGAACGACGCCCTCGATCGGGAGGCGGAATCCGCCTTTCATGGCGTCGCGCACCGCATAGGACGCCTCTGCGGAACTGGCGGTCAGGGCGACGTTTTCGACCGTTTTTGCGATCAGGCTCCAGTCGTTCGCGACGCCAGTCTTGGGTGAGGCCGTCTTCGCCTGGCGTGCGGTCGGCGCTTTGACCGTCGGGCCGTTGGCCGCCGCGGCCAGGGACGAACTGGACAGCGGAATGTCTATCGCCTGTGCCTTGACCTGGGAAGCCATCACCACCTTGTCCGGGGAACCGCCGCCCGTCTCTGACTGTATGTAGTACTGCATCACATTGAAGACGGGCGCCAGCGCCAGGAATTCTGTTACCGGAACCGACGGCGCAGGCAGGGCATCGAGCTGGCCTTCGAGGTTGATCAGGCATGCCGTGTAGCGCACCGGTTTGCAGGTGACGCGATCATATTGCGGCAGGCGGTTGCCCAGGACGACAGCCAGAAATCCGTCGTCGTCGCCCATCGCCAGTTCGGTGTCTTCGAGATCGACCTCGCGCACATGCGCGAGCAATGGCAGGTCCGCCTTCGTTGGGAAAACCTTGGTTACGGTCGTTTTGGGAACGGCGAGGTAGATGCCGTGCACGACATCGTTAGGGCCGTCGAGCGTGACGCCTGGCGTCACGCATTCGGCGATCGGAACCTCGGC
>JANNJF010000748.1:0-3583 GCA_031405715.1 Gammaproteobacteria bacterium
GGCGGCGAGCCGCCGCTATGAAAGCGGGAGCAAGCTCCCGCACTCCACAAAAATAACCCCACGCCGTCCCGGTAGCAGCCCTCCCCACCCCCGGGTAAAATCACCCCTCAGCCACAAGCACCCGGACACCATGCGCACCCGACACCACGGCAAGCCCCCCGCCCACCGCAACGACTGGAAAACCATCCGCACGCTGCTGCCCTATTTATGGGAATTCCGCGGACGTGTAGCCCTGGCCATGGGTTTCCTGGTGCTGGCCAAGGTCGCCAACGTCAGCGTGCCCCTGGTGCTGAAGGAAGTGATCGACGCCTTCGACAAGCCCCAGGCCATGCTGGTGCTGCCGGTGTTCCTGCTCATCGCCTACGGCCTGCTGCGCCTCGGCAACTCCCTGTTCGGCGAGCTGCGCGACATCGTGTTCGCCAAGGCCATGCAGCGCTCCATCCGGCGCGTGGCCCTCACGGTGTTCGAGCACCTGCACAAACTCGCCCTGCGCTTTCACCTGGAACGCCAGACCGGCGGCGTGTCGCGGGACATCGAGCGCGGCACCGCTGGCATCCGCTTCCTGCTCAACTTCATGCTGTTCAACATTTTGCCGACCCTGTTGGAGATCGGCATGGTGATGGTCATCCTGCTGGTGAAGTACGACCCGATGTTCTGCATCGCCACCATCATCACGCTGGTGATCTACATCGCCTTCACCCTCGTCATCACCGAATGGCGCATGATCTTCCGCCGCACCATGAACGAGATGGACTCCAAGGCCAACACCAAGGCCATCGACAGCCTGATCAACTATGAGACGGTGAAGTACTTCAACAACGAAGACTACGAGGCGCGCCGCTACGACAGCACCCTGGCGTCCTGGGAAACCGCCGCGGTGCGCAACCAGACCTCGCTGTCGGCCCTCAACATCGGCCAGGGCACCATCGTCGCCGGCGGCGTCACGGCGCTCATGCTCATGGCGAGCAATGGTGTAGTGAAAGGCACCATGACCGTGGGCGACCTGGTGCTGGTGAATGCCTTTTTGTTACAGCTCTACATGCCGCTGCACTTTCTCGGCTTCGTCTACCGCGAGATCCGCCACTCCCTGGCGGACATGGAACGCATGTTCAGCCTCCTGGAACAGGCGCCGGAAGTGCCGGACAAACCCGGTGCGCCGGAGCTGCGCGTGACCCACGGCACGGTCAAATTTGAAAAAGTGGATTTCGGCTACGACGCCCGCCGCCAGATCCTGCACGCCGTGGACTTCGAGATCCCCGCCGGCAAGAAGGTCGCCGTGGTCGGCTCCAGCGGCGCCGGCAAGTCGACGCTGTCGCGCCTGCTGTTCCGCTTCTACGACGTGAGTGGTGGGCGCATCACCATCGACGGCCAGGACATCCGCGACGTCAGCCAGAAGAGCCTGCGACGCAACATCGGCATCGTGCCGCAAGACACGGTGTTGTTCAACGACACCATCTACTACAACATCGCCTACGGCAACCCCGAGGCCACGCGGGAAGAAGTGCTGGAGGCCGCCCGCGCCGCCCACATCCACAGCTTCATCGAGACCCTGCCGGACCAATACGACACCATGGTAGGCGAACGCGGCCTGAAACTCTCCGGCGGCGAAAAACAACGCGTCGCCATCGCCCGCACTCTATTAAAGAACCCGCGCATCCTGGTGTTCGACGAAGCCACCTCCGCCCTCGACTCGAAGACCGAGAAGTTCATCCAGGCGGAGCTCGGCGAGATCGCCACCAATCACACAACCTTGGTCATCGCCCATCGTCTGTCCACCATCATGGACGCGGATCAGATCCTGGTAATGGAACACGGCCGCATCGTCGAACGCGGTACCCACGAAGAACTCATCGCCCAGCGCGGCGTGTACGATCATCTGTGGACATTGCAGCTGCAGGAAGAACGGGAGCAACCGCTTAAGGCCGTGGGCAACGGCTTGGTGTCGGCAAACTAGCTCGACGTAAGACTGTCATTGCGAGGCCGCGCCTTTCGCGGCCGCGGCAATCCCCATACCCCTGGCACCCGCTCTTCATGCACCCCCGCCCTTCTCTCCCTTCAAAATCAGCAACTACCGTAAAACGAGGTGGCTGCCCTGGCGGATCCGGCGCATCGCGCCTCGCGCGCCCTTTGGGCATAATCCACAGAATCTGACGCGGCAGTGGAGATGGGCTTAAGGTAGTGCCATTGGGTAGCGTCCCCAATGGCACTTCAGATGCGCACTCGATCGCGCCAGTAGCCGGGCTTTCTCGAGTGATGCGCAAACGCGATTACCATGATTACCGTGTCGTTCTCATGAACAATCACGGCGTAGGGGAAACGCCTGAGCATCAGGCGCTTAACACCACGGGCACCGGAAACACCGGACATGGATGTCAGAGGGACAATGTCTTGTTCAAGAACATCGAGCGCTGCCTCGATAGCGTTCTGGAAATCTATCCCAAGTCCAGAACGCTCTTTCTCATACCAAGCGGCGGCCTCGACGGCCTCCTCAGCCGCCGCTGCAAGAATACGCAATATGCGCATCAAGCATGGCCCATACGAGCGCGCATTCTGCGGCGGAACTCTTCCCTATCGATCAGGTTTGCGGTCCCGGATTCGATTTCAGAGAGTCTACGCAAGATTTCAGCGTCCCATGCTTTTTCTACATCTGAATCCGCCGGTCCATCGAGACTGGCAACCAAATTATGCGCAAGTTCCGCGCGTTCGGATTCTGAAAGATTCAGTGCCTCAGCACGAACCCTTTCCAATGCCGAGCTACCCATGATTTTTCTCCGTGGTTGCGTACTCTTGCTTAGGATAGCGCACCTAATAACCGCTTGCACGCGGACGCGCGCCGGTAAAGTGGCCCGTTAGCGCCAAAAAAAAGGGGATTACAAGGATGCTACCCACCCCCACCCCTCTCCCCCCTCAAAATCAACAGACTCTCCGCCGCCTCTATCCCCACCCGCACATGATTCCCCTCGATCTTTAATATCCGCACCGCAATAGGCCGTGCAAACCACCCCAACGGGTCGGACCCAGAGGCATACGGATCGGGTTTTATCACAAAAGATTCGCCCAGGCGGCGGGTAAGTACCAACATGATTTCCTCGCAGTGCGCCAAAATATCAGCGTTTTCTTGTTTGCCTGAGACGACCCTAACATGGCCAAATATTCACATGTGGATATTTTTCTGTTCTTTATGGTGATTACGCGCAAACTGGCTGCGTCGTTTATGTCGTTCGCGCCCCAGAGAAACATAGCCATGACTGCATCCCACCTTCGCACAGTCATCCATGGAGTCATGCGCCTCCTGGCGGTAGCAGGCCTGAATACATGGAATAAGGTGTAAACTATTTGACCGTGATGTCCCGCTTCTGGGATAGTAACTACATGAAATTATTGGAGTCAACATTTTATGACGCCCTAAAAGTCGCGTTTCAACGCGACTTTTAGGGCGTCTAATTATAGTTAGAACGTCAGCTTGTTTATGTGGTGTGTACGGCTTCGTCCGCACCCGCGCAGCCTTGAAGCAAAGCGGTTTCGTTGATGGCTCGTTGTCAGCGGCTTGCGGTCAGTCCGCGAAAGGAAGCCGCGTTAACGT
>JANNJF010000749.1:0-2101 GCA_031405715.1 Gammaproteobacteria bacterium
CATCCCAAGCCCGAACTTCACATTTTAAAACCAAAAAGAACTTAAAGTTCATTTTTAAAGATAAGCACATGCTTATAAAACTTTTAAACAAAATAGTACCCTTTATGCGGGTAACCGGACTTGACTCAACCAACACGGCGAATATCCGGCCACCGAGACCGTGCACTTTCCCAAGTCCTGTCTGCATTGCGAGGAGCCGCCGTGCGTGCCGGTGTGTCCCACGGGCGCCAGCTACAAGCGCCCCGAGGACGGCATCGTGCTGGTGGACTACGACAAGTGCATCGGTTGCAAGTACTGCTCCTGGGCCTGTCCTTACGGTGCGCGTGAGATCGACGAGAAGCAGAAGGTGATGAAGAAGTGCACCTTATGTGTCGACCGCATCTACGACCAGGCCCTGCCCGAGGCGGAGCGCAAGCCCGCCTGCGTGCTCGCCTGTCCCACGAGCGCGCGCCTGTTCGGCGACGTGCACGACGCCAACTCCGTGGTGTCCATTGCCATCCGCGAGAGCGGCGGTTATGCCCTCATGCCGGAATGGGGCACCCAGCCGGCCAATCACTATCTGCCGCGGCGCAAGACGCATATGAAGATCCACGAGGATGAACTGGTGCGCGCGGACAATCCGTTGAAGAAGGAAGGCAAGCTGCCGAAACCGAATATCAACGAGCCGTCGCTGGATGATGTGACGAGTTGGTAGACGTTACACACCGCTCTGAACGAGTGGCAAAAACTATCAGGCTACGTCCCCTCTCCCTTAGGGAGAGGGACAGGGTGAGGGAAAAACCCATGATCATCCCCCTCGCCCTAACCCTCTCCCCTGAAGTGCACGGGGGAGAGGGAACTAGTTCAGAGGCTCCCTAACTACTTGCAACTGGAGTTAACATGCATCCCGCATTTTCCGTCATTTTTCTCACCACCTTGATCGGCGCCGGCCAGGGCCTGTTTCTGGCGCTGTTCACCGCGCAGGTGTATTCCGTGGTGGCGTTGTTGCCGGCCCAGGATCGCTGGTTTTATGCCATCGGCAGTGTCATCGCGGTGCTGCTGCTGCTCGCCGGACTGGTGGCATCGTTCTTCCACCTCGGCCACCCGGAACGCGCCTGGCGCTCCGCCGCCATGTGGCGTACCTCCTGGTTGTCGCGCGAGGTGATCGTGCTGCCGGCGGTGATCGGTTCCGTCATGGTCTACGCCCTGGTGCAGTTTCTCGGTTGGGACCTGACCATTATCGGTATCCACACGGCAGTGCCGGGGGACCTCAGCCTGCTCATCGGCGCCGCCGCGGTGGTGTTCGCGTTTGCGCTGTTTCTTTGCACCGGCATGATCTACGCCTGCATCAAGTTTCTGCAGGAGTGGTCCACCTGGCTCACGGTGATCAACTACACCCTGTTCGGTCTGGCCTCGGGGTTCCTGCTGGCGACTGCTTATGCCGCCTACTATGCGCCGGACCTGGTGAATTTCTACGCCGCCTGGACGCTCATCATCACCGCCGCCGTACTGGTGACGCGCACCGCCTCACTCATGCGCAACGCGCGCATCAAACACAAGTCCACCGTGCAGAGCGCCATCGGCGTGCGGCACAACCGCATCGTGCAGAAATCCATGGGCTTCATGGGTGGATCGTTCAATACGCGGGAATTTTTCCATGGCGTAAAGCCGTTGCTGTTCCGTTATATTAAATGGACGTTCCTGGTGCTGGTCTTCCCCGTGCCCATGCTCCTGTTATGGATAGGCTACGCCGGTGGTTCACCGGTTATCCTGCTGGCGGCCTTCGGTGTGCAGTATGTGGGCCTGTTGGCGGAGCGCTGGTACTTTTTCGCCCAGGCGAATCATCCGCAGAACCTGTACTACCAGACGATTTCGTAAACGGATCGGCTTCGGCTGCATTCAACACGGTGTGTGCTTGCCGAGTATTGAGTTTTACGTTAATGCTTGACGATAAGCGAGCACCGATCCTTTAGCGCCCCTCCACCCCAACTCCCACGTCAGTGGGAAGGGCCAGGGGGAGGCCTCCTTTCGTAGGTTGGGTTAGCCCGAAGGGCGTAACCCAACAAAACCCCGCCTACGCGGTGGAAGCACCTTTGCTGCTCCACTGAACGCCCCACTTGGC
>JANNJF010000750.1:0-2067 GCA_031405715.1 Gammaproteobacteria bacterium
GGCGTCATACCGGTGGTGAACGAAAACGATACCGTGGCCACGGAGGAAATCCGTTTCGGCGACAACGACACTTTAGGAGCCCTGGTGGCCAATCTGCTGGAAGCGGAGCTGTTGGTGATCCTGACGGACCAGGCCGGGCTCTACGACAAGGACCCGCGTAGCCATACGGATGCGGTCCTGGTGCAGGAGGCCACCGCCGGCGACAAGGTGCTGGAGGTCATGGCCGGTGAAGGCGGCGCCCTGGGGCGCGGTGGCATGCGTACCAAGCTGCTGGCCGCGGCCAAGGCGGCGCGCTCCGGGGCGGCGACGGTGATCGCCTGGGGGCGTGAAAATGACGTGCTGCCGCGTATCCTGGCCGGCGAGCGCCTGGGGACCTATCTCAAACCCGCTGAGGGGCGCGTGGCCGCGCGTAAACGCTGGTTGGCGGATCATATGCAGGTGCGGGGGCGATTGCGCCTGGACGCCGGGGCCGCCCGGGTATTGCGCGATGCCGGTCGCAGCCTGCTGCCCGTGGGGGTAAAGGCGGTGGAAGGCCACTTTCAGCGCGGCGAATTGGTGGCCTGCCTGGACCCGGACGGGGTTGAAGTGGTGCGCGGCCTGGTGAATTACGGCTCGGAAGAGGCGGCACGCATCGCCGGCAAGGCCAGTGACAAGATCGAATCCATCCTCGGCTATGTGGACGAGCCGGAGCTGATCCACCGGGATAATATGATTCTTGTTTGATGCCGTGGTTGGGTGTCCCTGCATATGAAGGCAAGGTCTCTTGCGTAGGGTGGGCATTGCCCACTAGCAGAGGCTATCGGCGCCCCGCACGGTGGGCAATGCCCACCCTACAGAACAAAAAGCCGGTCTTTAAAGACCGGCTTTTTTATTCATCGTATGAGACGCCTCAGACGAGGGCACGCAGACGAGTATTCAAACGGCTTTTCTGACGTGCCGCATTATTCTTATGGATGATGCCCTTGTTGGCCACCTTGTCGATGACCGAGACGGCTTCCTTGAAGGCGGCCTGGGCGGCGTCTTTGTCCTTCTTTTCCACGGCCTTCAGTACCTTCTTGATATGGGTGCGCAGCATGGAACGCAGACCGGTGTTGTGCTTCCGGTGGTCTTCTGCCTGACGCGCGCGCTTCTTTGCCTGTACTGTATTAGCCAAAACCGTCTCCTGGGAATTCGGGATGTCAGAAAGGCGCGCACTATGCTGAATTTTGTCGTGTTTGTCAATGTTGCCCGCTTAAAGCCCCCGCAGGCGTGCCATTGGCGGGGACATGGCTTATGATCGCGCGGATTTCCAACCACCGTCAGATGGACAACCATGTCGCGCAAATTGTTTAAATCCACCCTGGTGACGGGTGGCATGACCCTGCTGTCCCGCATTAGCGGGTTGGTGCGGGATATTATTTTTGCCAGCCTCATCGGTGCCGGCAGCGGTGTCGCGGCGGATGCGTTTTACGTGGCCTTCCGCATCCCTAACTTCCTGCGACGCATCTTCGGGGAAGGTGCCTTTTCCCAGGCCTTCGTGCCGGTCTTCAGCGAACACAAGATCCGCGACACCCACGCGGAATTGCGGGATTTTGTCGATCGCATGACGGGCATGTTGGGGCTGATCCTGTTTCTGGTGACCCTGGTGGGGGTGATCGCCGCCCCGGTGATCGTAACGCTGCTGGCGCCGGGCTTTACCGGCGAGAAATACGAAATGACGGTGCAGATGTTGCGCCTGACCTTCCCCTACCTACTATTTATATCGCTGGTCGCCATGGCCGCGGGCATCCTCAACAGCTATGGTCGTTTTGCCGCCGCGGCCTTTACGCCGGTATTGCTCAACCTCTGCATGATCGGGTCGGCCCTGTGGCTGGCCCCTTTTATGGAACACCCGGCCATGGCCCTGGCCTGGGGGGTGTTTCTCGCCGGGGTGGCACAGCTGCTGTTCCAGATTCCCTTCCTGCTCAAACTTGGCTTGTTGCCGCGGCCGCGCCTGGCCCGGGGGCATGACGGGGTGAGTAAGGTATTCCGCCTCATGCTGCCGGCGATCTTTGGTGTGTCCGTTCGCCACCGACGTCGAAAAGCTGC
>JANNJF010000751.1:0-3007 GCA_031405715.1 Gammaproteobacteria bacterium
AGGCGGTGCGCTGACACCGGTGGCGCATCTGGGATATCATTCATATTCTGGCAAGTGGAGAATCGTGGCGACACGGGTGTCACTCCCGCTGCGCGCGTCCGCCCTGGATTCGTTACCTGCCGTTATACATGGGAGCAGTACATGCGCTTAACACCGATCGAAAACCCGACATCATGGACAGCGCGCATCGCTTACTGGTACAGCCGTCGCAGGTTCGGTAAGGTATTGATGCCACTCAAGGTGCTCTATGCCCGTAAGCCACAACTGCTGCGCCCGTACACCGCGCTGCTGGGCGCCGAGGAGAAACTTCTGAGTCTGTCACCCGCACTCCGAACACTGCTCAAGGCGAGAATCGCCTCGCTCAATGGTTGTCATTTCTGTGTCGATATCGCCGGCTACCATGCCACCGACTCAATGTTGAGCACCAAGCTGGCCGCGCTCGACACCTATGCGGCAAATCCGTTATTCGATCTGCGTGAACGATCGGCGCTCGCGTTTGTTGACGAGGCCACGAAGAACCGGCGCGTGAGCGACCGCACGTTTGACGTATTGCGCGGGCATTTCGACGATGGCGAAATCGTCGAGCTGACCTGGCTGAACGCCACGGAGAATTTTCTCAACCTCACCACCTTACCCCTGGGTATCGGGTCCGACCATTTGTGCGAAATGCGCACGCGCTGAAGTAATTCCCAGACATATCCCGACTCCAATGGGCCGTTGCCAATAGAGGGAATCCCTGTATCCATGACCCGCATCCTCGCCATTTCCGGCAGCCTCCGGCGCGCCTCCTGCAACACCGCGCTGCTGCGCGCCACCGCCGCCCTGGCGCCGGCGGGTGTCGACATCCGTGTCTACGGCGGGCTCGGCGGGCTGCCGCTGTTCAATCCGGACCTCGAAGGCAACGAACCAGCGTCGGTAAAGGAGTTATGTACTCAACTGCGCGCGGTCGACGGTGTGCTCATCGCGAGCCCGGAATATGCCCATGGCGTGACCGGCGCGATGAAGAACGCCCTGGACTGGCTGGTCGGCACAGAGGTGTTCGTCGACAAACCCGTGGCATTGTTCAACGCCTCGCCCCGGGCGACCCTGGCGCAGGCGGCCCTGACGGAGACGGTGGGGGTGATGGCTGCCTACATCGTTGCGGAGGCGTCCATCACCGTTGCACTGCTGGGCAAAAACCTCGACCAGGCCGGTATCGTTGCTCACCCGGAACTCGCCGGCGCGCTGCGTACCGCCATCCAGGTATTTGTGCGCGCCATCGAAACCCGCCGCGCCCAGTGCCCTGTCAAATAGATCTTTCCGTATCGCCGTTCGTACAGGCCAGGTTACTCGCGACGCAATTCGTAACCGGAATAGACTATTCGCTCCTGCCCTTGCACACTGATCACACGAAACGTTTCGCCCATAAACCGCCCCAGGCCCTGGCTGATGGCCTGCGTATCACTCACCGGATCGAGCGCGATGCTCGACGTAAAACCCGGTGCTTCCGGTAAGGTGTACTTCAAAACGAGCAGCCCATCTTCGTAGGCCAGTTGCGTGTTCTCGAATAACGTACCGTCGTCGTCCTTATTCACTATGACGTAGCGCCCGGTACGCGCCAACCACGCCGGCGACACAGGCTGCGGTGTGATCTTCACCCCTGCGAGAAAACGTTGGCCTTTATAATGGAGTGCGACGACCTGGCGTTCGCCTATGGCATCCACCGACACGGCCACCTCGCGCAGGCCGGCGAGGTCGATGGGTACCCAGCCGAACATACGATATTGCAGCGCGAACGTTCCGTCTGCGCGCGGCAACAGCGCCAAGGTCTTGCCGAGGAACTGGGTTTGCAGGTAACTGCCCTTGTTCTGCACCGTGAACGTACTGCCGAGACTACTCGCATAGTGTCCGGCCAGGGGCGACAACTGCGCGGCGGTCATAACCACCGCCACCGGCGGCGCAGTTTTTGGCGCGGCCGGCTCCTGCAAACCGGTTTTGGCCTCAAGCGCCAGCTTTAACGCCTGCACCGCGATGCCGTTAAGCGCGGCGGAAGCAGCGGTTGAGTTGGCCAACACGATCACACCGAGCTTGTGTTGCGGCAACAATATCAACTCACTGGACGCGCCCAGGGTGCCGCCATTGTGGCGCACCACCGACCCGGCGTAGTCGAGCCCCGGCTTCCCGAGCATCCAGCTGAGCCCGATGCGAAAATCCATATCCAGGGCCACGTCGGTGTTCTGTCGGCGCCACATCTCTTGCAGTGTTTCGGCGCTCACCAGGGCGCGGGTGCCCACACGCCCATCGGCCAAGCACAGGCGGATAAAGCGGCTCATGTCCGACACATTGGAGACCAGGGCACCGGCCGGTACCTCCCGCAGTAAATAGCGTTCGGCCCCAGGTTTTCCCTGGCGATAACCCACCGCCAGCTCTGGATGGTTCGTCGGTTGGGTAAGGAAGCGGGTATGGTCCATGCCGAGGGGCACCAACAACGCCTCCTGCATGTAGGATACGTAGGGCTGGCCACTGGCCTTTTCCACGAGACGACCGAGCAGCGCATAACCGAGATTGGAGTAGGAGAATATCAGGTCGGGCGGATACGAGACGTATTCGTCGCGCAGCAGAGGCAATACCTGCTCGAACGGAGCGGGATGCAGGCTCCACATGCCCTTGAGGTAATCACCGGGCAGGCCCGCGTGATGCGTCAACAGATTGCGCGCGGTGATCGGCCCGCTGCCGGTGTAGCGGGTGCGCATGGAAAATTCCGGCAGATAGCGTGACACCGGGACATCGAGATCGATGCGTCCCTGCTCCACCAACTGCATCACCGCGGTGGCGGTGAAAAGTTTGCTGATCGACCCGATACCGTAAAGCGTCTGCGCGCTGGCCGGCAACTTGCGCGTCTCATCGGCGTAGCCGAAACCTTGCGCCCACACCACCTTCTGATCGTCCACCAGGGCGATGCTGAGGCCCGGCACCCCGACGCGCCGCATTTCCCGCGGAATAAACCAGCGCAGATAACGCTCGGCAT
>JANNJF010000752.1:0-1794 GCA_031405715.1 Gammaproteobacteria bacterium
AAGCACAAGGGCGAGGGCGTGTCCGGGGTCGAGGTGATCCTGACGCGCCTGCACGCCGGCGGCAAATTTTCCAACAAGAACTACACCTACTCCGGCGGCCTGCACGGGGTCGGCGTGTCGGTGGTCAACGCCTTGTCCAAGTTGCTGGAAGTCAACATCAAGCGCGGCGGCAAGGAATATAAAATCAGCTTCGCCAGTGGCGAGAAGAAAAGCGAGCTCAAGGTGGTGGGTTCAGCCGGGCGCGAGCACGGTACCACGGTGCGCTTCTGGCCGGAGGCGAAGTTCTTCGACACCATCAAGTTCAACGTGCCGCGACTCAAGCACGTGCTGCGCGCCAAGGCGGTGTTGTGCCCCGGCCTGCACGTCACCTTTGTGCACGAGGCGGACAGTAAAGACAACGAGGAATGGCAGTACCAGGACGGCCTCAAGGATTATCTGCTGAGTGAGCTCGGCGACAGCGCCATGATTCCGGAGGAACCCTTCGTCGGTCACATGAAGGGTAACGACGAGGAGGCCGATTGGGCCGTGGTGTGGCTGCCGGAGGACAACGAGCCCATCATCGAGAGCTACGTCAACCTGATTCCCACGTCGCAGGACGGTACCCATGTCAATGGTTTCCGCACCGGGCTGACCGAGGCCTTGCGCGAGTTCTGCGAGTTTCGCAATCTGCTGCCGCGCGGTGTGAAGCTGGCACCGGAGGATGTGTGGGGCAAGGCGAGTTATGTCTTGTCCCTCAAGATGCGCGACCCGCAGTTTTCCGGTCAGACCAAGGAACGCCTCACCTCACGCGACGCCGCCGCCTTCGTCGGGGGTATCACCAAGGACGCCTTCGGTCAGTGGCTGGCGCAGCATGTGGCGGATGCCGAGCGCATCGCGCAGCTGGCCATCGACAATGCCCAGACGCGGCTGCGTGCCGGCAAGAAGGTGGAGCGCAAGAAGATCGCCAGCGGCCCGGCCCTGCCCGGCAAGCTCGCCGACTGCAGCAGCACGGACCTGTCGCGCACCGAGTTGTTTCTGGTGGAAGGCGATTCCGCCGGTGGCTCCGCCAAGCAGGCGCGTGATCGGGTGTTTCAGGCCATCATGCCACTGCGCGGAAAAATATTGAATACCTGGGAGGTGGATTCCGGCGAGGTACTGGGCTCACAGGAAGTGCACGACATCGCCGTGGCCCTGGGTGTGGATCCCGGTTCCGACAAGCTGGATGGCCTGCGCTACGGCAAGGTGTGCATCCTGGCAGATGCGGACTCCGACGGCGCACACATCGCTACGCTTTTATGCGCCCTGTTCATGCGCCACTTCAAGCCACTGGTAACGGCGGGCCACGTGCACGTCGCCATGCCGCCGTTGTTTCGCATCGACGCGGGCCAGGAGGTTTATTACGCCCTGGACGAGGCGGAGAAGAAAGGCATGCTCGACCGCATCGCCGCGGAGAAACCGCGCGCCAAAATCAGCGTCACGCGTTTTAAGGGGTTGGGCGAAATGAATCCGCTGCAACTGCGCGAGACCACCATGGATCCGAACACGCGCCGTCTGGTACAACTGTCCATCGAACCCGGCGACAATACCAACAAGATTATGGACATGATGCTGGCGAAGAAACGCGCACCCGATCGCAAGGCCTGGCTGGAAAAGAAGGGCGACAAGGCGGAAGTGATTTAAAAAATGCAGGGCAGGTTATACCTGGGGAGCTTCTGAACAAGCGGTATAAGCTGTCACGCTACGTCCCCTCTCCCTGTGGGAGAGGGACAGGGTGAGGGGAAGATGCATAATTCTCCCCCTCACCCTAACCCTCTC
>JANNJF010000753.1:0-4668 GCA_031405715.1 Gammaproteobacteria bacterium
ACGCAACGGCCAGAGCGCCGAGAAAGTCAGCGTGCGTATGCCGTCCTCCACGGTCAAAGTGGCCATCGCGCAGGTGTTGAAGGACGAGGGCTACATCGAGGATTTCGGCGTCCAGAAGGAAGGCAACAAGGCCGCCCTGGACGTGCGTCTCAAGTACTATGCCGGCAAGCCGGTAATTGAAATGATTCAACGCGTCAGCACCCCCGGACGCCGTGAATACAAGCCGAAGGACGATTTACCCCTGGTCATCGGCGGTCTTGGTACCGCCATCATCTCCACGTCCCAAGGCATCATGACCGACCGTTCCGCGCGTAAAGCGGGATTGGGCGGTGAAGTCCTGTGCGTCATTTCCTGATAGGTACCTTAAAGTGTCCAGGATTGCTAAATATCCCGTCAACATCCCCAAAGGGGTCGAGACCAAAATCAACGCCGGCCTGCTGAGCGTCAAGGGCCCCAAGGGCCAGCTCTCCTACGGCATCCATCCGCAGGTGAAGATCCAGCAGGAGGGTGATCACCTCACCTTCGCCGCCGGTGACGAATCCACCTTCGCCGATGCCATGTCCGGCACCACGCGCGCCCTGGTCTTCAACATGATGACCGGTGTGAGTAAAGGCTTTGAGAAAAAGCTGACCATCATCGGCGTCGGTTACCGCGCCGCCGTGGCCGGCAAGAATCTGAACCTGACCCTGGGTTTTTCCCACCCGGTGGTCTATCCGATTCCTGCGGGCATCACCATCGAAACGCCGAGCCAGACGGAAATCGTCGTGCGCGGCGCCGACAAGCAGGTGGTGGGCCAGGTGGCCGCCGAGATACGCGCTTACCGTAAACCCGAACCTTATAAGGGCAAGGGCGTGCGTTATACGGATGAGCATGTTGTGCGTAAAGAAGCCAAGAAGAAGTAATCGTCACAGTACGCCGGGACAGTAGGAAACCATGAAAAAAGCTGAAGTGCGCCACCGCCGGGTGCTAAGAACACGGCGCAAAATCGCCCACCAACAGGCCACGCGCCTGTGTGTGCATCGCACGCCGCGCCATATGTATGCCCAGATCATCGACGCCAGCGGCAGCAAGGTGCTGGCCAGTGCGTCGACCCTGGAGGCCGAGGTGCGCAAGGAATTAAAGAATGGCGGTAATGTTTCGGCCGCCACGCTGATTGGTAAACGCATCGCCGAGAAGGCCAAAAGCGCCGGCGTGACCAAGGTGGCGTTTGACCGCTCCGGATTTAAATATCATGGCCGTATCAAGGCGCTGGCGGATGCGGCGCGTGAAAACGGTCTGGAATTCTAGAGGATAGTCGCATGGCTGATTTTGACAACGATGGTCGTGGAGACAACCTCCAGGAAAAACTGATTAACGTAAACCGCGTGGCCAAAGTCGTTAAAGGCGGCCGCCAGTTCGGTTTCGCCGCCTTGACGGTGGTCGGTGATGGCAATGGCCGTATCGGCATGGGCCGGGGCAAGGCGCGGGAAGTGCCTGTAGCGGTGCAGAAGGCGATGGAAGACGCGCGCCGCAATATCGTCAAGATCAGTTTGAAGAACGGTACCGTACATCACGCCATTGTGGGCGAACACGGCGCGGCCAAAGTGGTATTGCGGCCCGCCTCGGAAGGTACCGGTATCATCGCCGGTGGCGCCATGCGTGCGGTGTTCGAGGTGGCCGGTGTGAGCAACGTACTGGCCAAGTGCATAGGATCGAGCAACCCGATCAACGTGGTGCGCGCCACCATCAAGGCGCTGACATCTATCAATAACCCCGCCGACATTGCCGCCAAGCGTGGCAAGAAAGTCGAAGATATTCTCGGTTAAGGAGTTTGATTGTGGCCAAGAAGAAATTAAAAGTGACACTGATCAAGAGCCCGTTCGGTACCGGCAAGCGCCACATGTCGACCGTCAAGGGCCTGGGTCTGCGTCGTATTCGCCACTGCGTCGAGCTGGAAGATACACCTTCGGTGCGCGGTATGATCAATAGAGTCGCTTATATGGTGAAGTTCGAGGAAGTCTGACAATGCGCCTGAATACACTCAAGCCTGCCACTGGCAGCAAGAAAACCGCCAAGCGTGTGGGTCGTGGTATCGGCTCCGGTCTCGGCAAGACGGCGGGACGTGGCCATAAGGGTCAGCGCGCGCGCGCCGGCGGTTTTCATAAAGTCGGGTTCGAGGGTGGACAGATGCCCTTGCAGCGTCGCCTGCCCAAGCGCGGCTTTCGCTCCGCCCTCAAAGGGGATACCGCGGAAGTCCGCTTGTCCGAGCTCGCCAATCTGGACGCCGCCGTGATCGATCTGGCCCTGCTCAAGCAGACCAATACCATCTCCGCCAATGCCAAGAAGGCCAAGGTCTTCCTGTCCGGCTCGCTGGATAAGGCCGTGAATCTCAAGGGCATCGGGGTGACCAAGGGCGCGCTGGAAGCCATCACCAAGGCCGGCGGCAAGGTCGAGGCCTGAGATGGCACAACCCGGCGCCCGTTCGACTCCCGCTTCGGGCGGCATGTTCGGCGGAAAACTGGTTGATCTGAAGCAGCGCCTGATATTTGTGCTGCTGGCGATCGTGGTGTACCGCATCGGCACACACGTGCCGGTTCCGGGTATCAACGCCGCCGTCCTGGCCGAGCTGTTCAAGCAGACCCAGGGTTCGGTGGTGGATCTGTTTAATATGTTTTCCGGCGGCGCCTTGGAGCGCTTCTCGGTATTGGCCCTCGGGGTGATGCCGTATATTTCCGCCTCGATCATCATGCAGTTGATGACATCGGTGGTGCCGAGCCTGGAACAGCTGAAGAAAGAGGGTGAGTCGGGTCGGCGCAAGATTACCCAGTACACGCGTTATGGCACGGTGGTGCTGGCGTTGTTTCAGGCGTTTGGTATCGCCTTGGCCCTGCAGAATCAAGGCCCGATCGGCGGCGCCACGGTGGTGATCGAGAAAGGCCCGCAGTTCCTGCTGACTGCCGTCATGACCCTGGTGGCCGGCACCATGTTCCTCATGTGGCTGGGCGAGCAGATGACGGAGCGCGGCATCGGCAACGGTATATCGCTGATTATTTTCGCCGGCATCGTCGCTGGATTGCCGCAGGCCATTGCCGGCACCCTGGAGCTGACGCGCACCGGCTCGTTCCAGCCGCTGTTCGTGCTGTTTTTGTTTGCGGTGGCGGTGTTGGTGACGGGGTTTGTGGTGTTCGTCGAGCGCGGTCAGCGGCGAATAACCGTTAACTACGCCAAGCGCCAGCAAGGGCGCAAGATGTTCGCGGGTCAGACCAGTCACCTGCCCCTGAAAGTGAATATGTCGGGTGTGATTCCGCCGATTTTTGCGTCCAGTATTATTTTGTTTCCGGCGACGCTGGGAAGCTGGTTCGGTCAGAGCGAAGGTATGGGGTGGTTGCGGGATATCGCGACGACCTTATCCCCGGGACAACCGATCTACGTGATGTTGTATGCGTCGGCAATTGTGTTTTTCTGTTTCTTTTATACCGCGTTGATGTTTAACCCGAAGGAAACGGCAGACAATTTGAAGAAGTCCGGCGCCTTCATTCCGGGTATACGTCCGGGTGAACAGAGCGCTAAATATATCGATGGTGTGATGTCGCGCTTGACCTTGGGTGGGGCAGCCTACGTGACCCTGGTGTGTCTGCTGCCGGAGTTCATGATCGTCAAATGGAACGTGCCGTTCTATTTCGGCGGTACCTCGTTGCTGATTATTGTGGTCGTCTGTATGGATTTTATGGCTCAGATTCAGGCGCATCTGATGTCGCATCAATATGAAAGCCTGTTGAAAAAAGCCAACCTGACGGGCGGTGGTATGGGTATCACCCGTTGAAGGCTGAATAGACGGTATTCATTGAGCGCTTTTAGTTAGTATGGAGTAGTGACATGAAAGTACGTGCTTCCGTTAAGAAACTCTGCCGCAACTGCAAAGTTGTACGGCGCAAGGGTGTGGTGCGCATTATCTGCCTGGACCCGCGCCACAAACAGCGCCAAGGCTAACAGTAGGCGCTAACAGCTGGTTGATTTTTACCTTTAGTGGCAGTATCCTTCCGCGTTTTCGCGCAAGTCGCGCGCACCCTTTTAGATAGGGCGTGAAGGATATGCTGGAGATAGTTTGAATGGCCCGAATTGCTGGCATTAACATACCCAACCACAAGCATGTGGTGATTGCTTTGACGTCCATCTTCGGTGTGGGTCGGACACGTGCACAGAACATCTGTACCGGTGCCGGTGTGGCGAACGCAACCACGGTCCAAACCGTCCGGGATGCAACGGCGACAAATCCCACCACGCTTCGGTTGGCTTGTCGGATTGCTCGAGCGGCATCGGGTGAAGCACCTGTTTGATTCGCTGACCTGAAGGCAACTGAAACGTAAACTCCCCTTCACCTGATTCTTGAACAACACCAAGCCCGATGAGAATATCGGGGCTGGTAAGCAAATACGTGCTCATGTAGTTCTGCCATGAGAGGTTGCCTGCGTACAGAGACGAGACTTTCTCCTTTAGCCTTTCGATTGGATGACCGTTAATTGCGATGACTTTGCTTCCCAAGAGCTCGCGACACTCAGGCTTTGCTTTGAGTACATGCAGCGCGTTCCCGAACCAATAGACTCTTATCGGATAACGTCTCACCGAAGATCGATTCCGTACCAAATAAAGCCGGGTGTGTGCATTCTGCGATAGTGCAACTGCCGATGC
>JANNJF010000754.1:0-3234 GCA_031405715.1 Gammaproteobacteria bacterium
AACTTTCGCGCTATGGCCTGAGTGTCGATCAGCAGATCGACATGGACATCCTGTACAACGCGGCGCGGCTGGAGAACGAGCATCTGCTGGATGGCGAGACGCAGCGTCCGGACCCCAGCCGTTACCTGCCGATCAACGCCATCCACCAGCTGCTGATGCGACCGGTGGTGGATTTTTCCGACAACCTGATGGCGAGGGTGAGTGCGGTGCCCATGCATCTGGAGGGCGCGTGTGGCTATCTGAGATCGGTCGCCAGCCTGATCCCTGAGTTGTGGGTGGACATCGCGGCGCGCAGCGCGCGCGCCGGCGCGCAGTTTGTGTTGGATCTACCACAACACCCCAAGGTCAAGGCGGAAACCCAGCACCTGTCCGGGTTTGAACGTGCGCTGGACGAGGCGGCGCAGGCGTTGACCGAGTATGCGGATTTCCTCGACACCGAGATCGCCCCTCTTGCCAAGGGCGATTTCGCCTGCGGCAAAAAATATTTCGAGCACCTGCTGCGTCGCCGGCATTTCCTCGATGTGAGTATCGACGAGGTGCGCGCCCTGGGTGTGCGTCTGTTCGAGGAAACCCAGGCGGCGCTATTGGAGGAATGTCGCGCACTCGGTGGCGGAGATGACGTGGCCGCATTGACCCGGCGCCTCAACGCGAAACATCCGTCGCAGGCGCAACTGCTGGAGGTCTACCGCATGCAGATGCAGGCGGCGCACGCGTTTGTGCTAAAGCATGACCTGGTCAGTGTACCGTCGGCCACGCGTCTGGAGGTAATGGAGACCCCGGTGTTCCTGCGGCACCAGATTCCCTTTGCCGCCTATAACGAGCCGACACCCAATGACCCCGAGCAGCACGGTTATTATTACGTCACGCCGCCGGTCGACCAGGAACAGCTGGCCGAACACAATCATGCCGGCATCATGCACACCTGCGCGCACGAGGCCTGGCCCGGTCATCATCTGCAGTTTGTCACGGCCAATCAAAACCCGACGGCCTGCAGCCTGCCGCGCCTGCTGAATCCCTCGGCCACCTTGTACGAAGGCTGGGCCCTGTACAGCGAGCAGTTGATGCACGAGCACGGCTTCCTTGTGCGTCCGGAAAGCCGTTTCCTGTTGCTGCGCGACCGCCTGTGGCGTGCGCTGCGCATCATCATCGATGTGGATATCCACACCCGCGGATTGACGTTGCAGGCCGCCGCCGACCTGATGGTGCGCCATCTTGGGTTTCCCCGCAGCCAGGCGCTGGCGGATCTGGCCTGGTATACCCGCGCGCCCACGGTACCGCTGAGTTATGCCACCGGCTGGTCTATTATCAATGCATTGCGCGAGCGCTTGCGTGGCAGCCACCCGGGGTTCAACCTGAAGCAGTTCCATGATCAGTTGCTGTCGCAGGGCTCGGTGGCGCTGCCGCGGGTGGTGCGGCGTTTGTACGGCGAGTCCCTGTGGTCGGCCGTGAAGAGCGATCTATTGCAGAGTGCTATCGATGCAGCGACCTGAGCCCACCGCCGGACTGCGGCACGTGGCCTTGCAGGTACGGAAGCTGGAGGCGTGTGAGCACTTTTACACCGGGCTTCTGGGCATGCGCGTGGAGTGGCGCCCGGATGCGGACAATGTGTATCTCACCAGCGGCAATGACAATCTCGCCCTGCATCGGGTGGCGGGGGAATTCGCACCGGCCACCGCCCAGCGTCTGGATCATATCGGTTTCATCCTCGGTCGCCTGCAAGACGTGGACAGCTGGTTCACCTTCTTAAAGTCGAACGGCGTGACCCTGGGCAAGGAGCCGCGCACCCACCGCGACGGCGCGCGCAGTTTTTACTGCCTCGACCCGGACGGCAACAGCGTACAGCTTATCTACCATCCGCCCCTGTGCCGGGAGGATGTGTGAAAAAACCCATGGCCGGCAGGTCTTCCTCCGTTGCCGCACCACTGCCGCTGGAGGTGGATTATCTGACCCTGCCGGAGTGGCAGCAGCGCCTGCAGCGCGACCCGTCGACCGTGCTTGCCGAGATTCATTTTGGCGCCGCCCTGCGGGTCTTGCAGGGTGTCGGGCACCCGCATGCGTTGATCGACATGGCGCAGCTGGGACCGGTGCCGCTGATCGAAGTCTGGAGCAGCCGCGCACCCGTGAGTCATGCGCGCTCCGGGGCGATCCAATTCGCGCGCAATGACGAAATATTTTTCGGCAGCTTGAGCTACTCAGCGGACGACGCGCGCGATATCGAGGTGACCGTGCGGCGTGCCTACCATGACATCCTCGGGCTCGTCGAGCGTGAGGGCTTTCCCAACCTGCTGCGCATCTGGAACTATTTCCCCGAGATCACGCGGGAGGACGGTGGCCTCGACCGCTACCAGTGTTTCTGCCGCGGCCGCTTCGAGGCGCTGGAGGTTTTTTACGGCGACTTCGACCGCATGCTGCCTTCCGCCAGCGCCGTCGGCACCCAGGGTGGTGGGCTCGCCATCTATTTCATCGCGACGCGCGCAGCGGGCCAGCATCGGGAGAATCCGCGGCAGATCAGCGCCTATCATTATCCGCCGCAATACGGACCGAAGAGCCCGTCCTTCGCGCGCGCCACGCTCAAGCGCTGGGGCGATGACTACAGTCTTTATATATCCGGCACCGCCAGCATCGTTGGACACCAGTCGCTGCATCCGGGCGATGTGCCATCACAGGTGGACGAGACGTTGAACAATCTGCGTGTCTTGATCGACAGCACCGCGCGCGAGGAGGGTGTCGCGTTTGCCGGCCTGGCCAGTCTGCAGCGACTGAAGATTTATATCCGCGATCCGCAGTACCTGGCGCTGGTGCAGCAGAGTCTCGATCAGGCCATCGACGCGTCGGTGCCGCGCCTGTATCTGCAGGCGGATATCTGCCGTACCGAGTTGCTGCTGGAGATCGAGGGCATTGCGCGCGGCTTTAAAAGCTAACTGCGGTTCCCGCCCAAAGGCCCCCGCTATCCACACCGGCACCCCCCCCCAAAAAACCACGCGTCCCTTCCCCCTTCCAGGGGGAAGGCTAGGATGGGGGTGCAATGCCCAACGTTTATTCTAGTGTCGCGCTTCGCGCGGGCTTTAACGGCTAATTGCGGGTCCCGCCCCGCGGGCGGGTTACTTTTCTTTGCTTGTGCAAAGCAAAGTAACCCAAAGAAAGCACACCCTATCGCTCGCCGGGCAAAAACCGCCCGGTCCCCTGCGCTCCTCGCCCCACCGGGGCGCTGCGCAACTCGTAACGCCACTATCG
>JANNJF010000755.1:0-1060 GCA_031405715.1 Gammaproteobacteria bacterium
AATCGCTGCCACGTCGGGCGCAGGAGCCGAGCGGTGGACCCGAGTACGCGATGGGCTCCACACCCAGGGACTCCAGGGTCTTGCGTGCCAGGGTACGCAGCAGCACCGGCTTGGTGATGTGCGGCAATCGCGGCGGCGCCAAGTCGCGGATATTCAGACCGTCGTGCCGACGATGCGCCTCGCGCTGGGTCCAACTCATCCAACGATAGAATTCCGCCTGGTAACCGCTGCGTAGCTTCAACTCCTCGCGGCAATGCTGATAGCGCAGGGCGATGTCGTGTATATCCGTACTGTCGACGATCGCGAGCACGTCGCCCAGGTGACGCATCAAACCGATCAGGGCTTCGCGCACCTCCGGGTTGACCGGCTCGAACTCGCCGCGATAAGTATGACGTTCATAGACATAAGCACCGAGCGCATCGCGCATCGCGCCTTGGGTAACCAACCCGCTGGCGACCAGCCGCAGGGATGGGTTGTCGTCGTCCGGCTCCTTCCCCGGTGGCGCCAGGTGCATTACCTGTAAACTCAAACCGGTTTTCGACAGGGCGATGTTAAGGCCTTCGAAAGCGGCGCCCACCGCCATGCGCGCAAGCCGACCCGTGGGATCGGCCACCTGCAGCCGCCGGCTTAGGTCCTCATGCACCTGCACCGTGCCGTCAGGGGCAAAACGCCAGCGTGCCGGCTGCGTATTATAAAGACTGGGGGCGAGATTGGCCTCGGCGATGAGCTTGTGCAGGGCGTGTTTGTCCGACGCCAGGTTAACGGCTTGACCGCGGGGATTGACAGTTTGGAACATGCCTGACAATTTCCGTACTCAGGCGGCCGCCGCGAGAGGCAACCACTGATGGCTGCCTGGGTGGAGGCTCAACGGTCCTGCCCACGGATTCTTTTTATTCAGGGAGATCATAGTAAATAATACGGCTCAACGCGGAATCGTGTGGGTGATTTTTGCATGTTTTGGGAGCTCCGGCAGAAAGTGAGTAATAATCTTCATGCCCAAATACTGTTCGTCGCGGAAGCCATACGCTTTGCGCTGGATGACGCGAATCGTGTTGTTCAG
>JANNJF010000756.1:0-2086 GCA_031405715.1 Gammaproteobacteria bacterium
CTATGATCCCAAGGTCTATGCCAAGGGCCGGGAGAACTTCGAGCACCAGCGGCGCGCGGGCATACTGCTACAGGACCCGCAGCCCTGCTATTACTTCTACCGCCTGGTCATGGGCAGCCACACCCAGATCGGTCTGGTGGCAGCGGCCTCGGTGGAGGAGTACGACGTCAACCGCATCCGCAAGCACGAGTTCACGCGCCCCGACAAGGAAGACGACCGGGTGCGCCAGATCGAAGCGCTCAACGCCCAGACCGGTCCGGTGTTTCTTACCTACCGTCACTCGCCGGTCATCGATCAGCTGGCCGCCCAGGTCTCCCGCGGCAAGGCGGATGTGGAAGTGACCGCCGACGATGGCGTGCGCCATAGCTTGTGGCGGGTAAGTGATGCGGCGAATATCGATCTCATCACGCGCACCTTCGATGCCATGGCCTGTCTCTATATCGCCGATGGCCATCATCGTTCCGCGGCCGCTTCACGCATCGCCGCGGCGCGGCGCGCTGCCGATCCGGACCACAGCGGCAATGAGACGTACAATTATTTTCTGACGGTGATCTTTCCCGACGACCAGATGCAGATCATGGACTACAACCGGGTGATCAAAGACCTGAACGGTCTAACGCCCGAGGCCTTTATGCAAAAGGTCGAACAGGCGTTCAGTGTGCAGCCGCTGACAGCCGCGGCGAAGCCCGCAAAGGCCGGCGAGTTCGGCATGTATCTGGCGGGCCGCTGGTATCGTCTGACCATCAAGCCGGAGCGCATACCGCGCGACGATCCGGTGCGGCGTCTCGACGTGAGTCTGCTGGCGGATCATCTCATCGCCCCGGTCCTCGGCATCACCGATCCGCGGCGCGACAAGCGTATCGATTTTGTCGGCGGGATTCGTGGCCTCAAGGCGTTGCAGCAGCGTGTCGACAGCGGTGAGATGGCGGTGGCGTTTGCCCTATATCCGACGTCTATGGCGGATCTCATGGCGGTGGCCGATGCCAACGAGGTGATGCCGCCTAAATCCACTTGGTTCGAACCCAAACTGGCCGACGGGCTGGTGTCGCACCTGCTGGATTGATAACGAGGAATGACGGGACGTTAGGGTGGGCATCGCCCACCATCGGTCAGTCAACTAAGCCGCAACCGGTGGGCGAAGCCCATCCTACAAATACTTTGCTCCATGGCGTATCAGCGATCGCGCGAGCGGTTGTATTTCTCGCGCAGGTTGCGGCGCTCCTGCGGACTCATGGTTTCGTAGCGTTCCTTTTCCCGCTCCACGTCCTGTTGTTCTGCCGGACTCAGTTTTTGGTAGCGTTTCGCCCCCTCGCGCAGGCGCGCTTTCTGTTCCGGCGAGTAGCTGTTCCAGTCGCGGTGATGTTGCTTGAGCGTATTCTGCTCCTGTTCACTCAGAGATTTCCAATCGTCGTTGGCCGCGACCTGCCAGGAGGGTGGTGTGGGCGGGTCGTCGTGGCGGCCGGCACTGGCGCCCAGGGGGAGCAGGCACAAGGCGGCGAGCAGCAGCGGCGTGTAACGGAGCTTCATGTCATGACCTGTCGGCATCGGAGTTTTCTGTGGTGGGATGATTCGACAACCACAGGTAAAAATCAATATCCGCGTACACATCGGGAACATCGTCGTTGACGGTCTGGGCCAGCTCCTGGGGCGCCTGCCCGGGGACGGGGTTGAGTTCCAAGTAGCCCCCGACGCCGATCACCACGGCCACCACCGCCGCCAGGGCGAAGGCCGGCGCCAGCCAGCGTGTCGCCGGTTGGTGGGGACGCTGCGCCGCGTCGCCCGCCAACGCCGCCATGCGGCGTGTGCGTAGCTGCTGGGCCAGCCGCGGGTCCGGCTGATGGCGCTGGGTCGCGACCAGCGTGTCTATAGTAGCGGCCTGCAGACGGCAAGACGCGCAGTCCCGCAGGTGTTCGAGCAGTTTTGATTTGGTCGTTGACGAGTCGTCCAACAGCCCGGCGCGCAACTGATCCAGCTGGGCGCTGTCAGGGTGTTCGGCGTTTGGAGAGCTAGTGCTGTTCATGATCCCATACCTCTGCAAGTAATTGGCGCAAGGCCTGCATGGCGCGAAAGTGGTGCTGCTTGACCG
>JANNJF010000757.1:0-2903 GCA_031405715.1 Gammaproteobacteria bacterium
GGTTTCGTCCAGGGTCACGGCGGTGCTGTTGTGACTCTGCAGGAACAGGTCTTCACACGCCAGCAGATCGCCCGGGATAGACACCACTTTGTGTATCTGCTGGCGTCCGTCCAGGAGGGACTTGTAGACCTTCACTTCGCCTGTTATGAGAATGTAGAGGGATTCACTGGGTTCGTTTTCTACATATAAGGTAGCGCGCTTACCATATGACTGGATAAGTAGCGCTTGTTGCAATGCCAGCTTCGCCTCCAGCGGCAGACTGGAAAAATATTCCGAGTCATCCAGAATGCAGGAAAGGCAGCGTAGATGCTCGGCTTTGTGTCGGCATGGCCCGGCAAGGTTGTTTTTACCCGCCGTGATTTCCACAGGAGTCGGTAGGTTGCTCACTGGTGTAGTCCTTTTGCCGAAGCGCGGCAATGGCACATGTAGTCCTGGGTGCGTGTGGTTATGCCCGCTACTAACGGTACAGGATAGGCTCGACACCAGGTCTGGTCATTGTGCATCCGTGATAGTTGTCGATTGCCTGTGAGTATATCGATCCAGGCAGGACGATGGCCAGATTATATAGGCGATCGCGGCTGCGTCAATTTGACGCACACACGCATGCCCCCGAGGAGCGGAGACCGATCGAACGTAACGCTACCCTGATATGCGCCGACGATGTCCTGTACGATGGCCAGACCCAGTCCATGGCCGGCAGTGGCCTCGTCGAGCCTCACGCCGCGCTGGACCAGTCGCGCACATTCGTCTTCCGGACATCCTGGTCCATCGTCTTCCACCATGATCTGAATCTCCCTGGCAGCGCGGATCGTCAGGCGTAGCGTAGTGCGCGCCCATTTACAGGCGTTGTCCAGGAGATTGCCGAGCAGTTCCAGCATGTCCTCGCGGTCGGCCATCAGCGTGAGCCCTTCTGGATAGTGCGTATCGATGCGCAAGGATCGGTCGCGATGCATGGCGTGCAGTGTTTGCACCAGGGCGGGTATCTCGGCACTCAACACGAAGTGTTGCCCGCCGACGGCAGCGCCCGCCAGGCGCGCACCTTTCAGTTCACGCTCCAGTAGCCGCTGTATCGCCGCCGTCTGGTCGGCCAACGATTGTTGCAGATTGGCGTGTGCACGCACAGCGTCATGCGACTCCAGGTTGGAGAGTATGGTCAGCGGTGTCTTGATGGCGTGGGCGAGATTGCCCAGGGCCTGACGCGAACGCGTAAGGCGCTGGTTGAGTGTGACGAGCAGCCGATTCAACTCGACCACCAGGGGGCGTACCTCGCGTGGCGCTTGTGCATCCAGCTGAGTGATCTCGCCTTGTTCGAGGCGGCGCAATTGTTCGCGCACCCGGTCCAGCGGGCGCAGTCCGGCGCGCACCATGAGCGCCTGCACAGCGAGCAGCAGCAGCACCACCGCCAGTGACAGCCCGGCATAACGCCACTTGAACACCGCGAGTTCGGTTTCGAAAGACGTCATATCCTCGGCCACGGTGATGGTAACGACGTGCCCTTGTTTGGCGAAGCTGCGCGCGTACCACAACAGTGATTGCCCTTGGGGGCCAGGCACGCGCTGCAGGTCGCTGGTCCCCGGGGCGAGTTGTGCTGATGGGAGAGACTGATCCCAGAGTGAGCGTGAACGCAACGGCTCGCCGGCGCTGGCGATCTGAAAGTAATGGCCGGAAAACGGCGTATGCCAGATTCCGCCCAGTTGGCGCGAGGCGAGTTGCGCGCGTCCCGCGGCATCGAAGCTGATATTCGCCAGCAACGCGTCGGTGTCGTGTTGCAGGCGCGTGCGCACGTAGTCCTCGGTCAGGGTGCGCATGACGTGGGTGACCGCCAACCATTGCAGCGCCATGACCACCAGCAGGCCGGCCGCCAGGCCGATGCCGAGACGCAGGCGGATCGACGGCGTCACGGCTTGTCTCCAAACACATAGCCCTGGCCGCGACGCGTGTGGATCAGATCGCTGCCGATCTTTTCCCGCAGGCGGCGCACGTACACCTCGATCACGTTACTGTCCTTGTCGGCATCGTTTTCGTACACGTGTTCCGTCAGACGGCTCTTGGACAGCACCTGCCCGGCATGCAGCATGAAGTAACGCAGCAGCCGGAACTCGGTGCCGGTGAGGGGAATGACGCTGCCGCCACGGCTGGCCTGTTGACGGTCCTCGTCCAGGGTCACGTCCGCCGCGCGCAATAGGCCGTCGGCCTGCTGGTGTCCGCGGCGCAGCACCGCCTGTAGGCGCGCGATCAGTTCCTGCATGTGAAACGGTTTCGCCAGATAGTCGTCGGCGCCGGCCTTGAAGCCGTCGACCTTTTCGTGCCAGGTATCGCGTGCCGTGAGGATAATGACGGGGACCTGGTTGCCGTGGGCGCGCCATCCGGCCAGGACCGCGAGCCCCGACCTCCGTGGCAGACCCAGGTCGAGGATGACCGCGTCATAGGGTTCGTGGTTGCCCAGGGCCTCCGCGTCCACGCCATTATCCGTGGTGTCGACGGCGTAGCCTGCCTGTGTCAGCGATTTTTTCAGGCTGTCACGCAGAGTTACGTCGTCTTCCACCACCAGCAGACGCACTAATGCTCCTTTTCGCTCTTGATCAGCGTACCGTCGGCGGCATCGAATTTCAGCTCCCACAGTGTGCCATTCTCGTCGGCGATCTGGATCTCGTACACATAACCGGCGGATTTCTTCTCCAGCTCAGTTTCGACGACACGCCCCGGTTGGATTTTTTTCGCCCGGTCGATGATGGTTTCCAGTGGCAGTATGTGGCCCGCGTCCCGCAGGGCCTTGGCCCGGTCGTGATCCATCTCGTCGCTGGCTGCGGCGGGTCCGGTCAGGGCGAGGGCCAATAACAGTGATCGCGGCGGTCGGCGGCGTGCTGCTGGTCTGGTACAACGGCCTCATCTCGCCGGGCTCG
>JANNJF010000758.1:0-4009 GCA_031405715.1 Gammaproteobacteria bacterium
CGACAACGAATTGCTGACCGGCCTGCGTCACACGTCGTTGAGCGGGATAGGCCGGTGCCGAACAAGTGATAACCGGTTTCGCGCAGGCCAGTGCCTGAAAAACCTTATTCGGGATCACGCGTTGTGCTTTTGGAGTAGTGCCGAATACGCCGAGCAGAATGTCGGCGCGCCGTATACGATTGGGGAGATCGGCATACGGCAGCCAGCCCTCGAACGTCACGTTCGATAGCCCCTCCGCCTTCCTTTTGCATTCATCGAGCAATGGACCACTGCCGAGCAACACCCAGTTGACCGGCGGGCCTTGGTAAAGGCGCGCGGCTTCGATAATCACTTGCGGACCCTGTAACGGGATGAAACTCCCGTAGAACATCACCTCTATCGGATTGTTCGCCGGATGTGGGGTTGGCGTGGGGGTGAACAAGGCCTCTTCGGCACCAACGTAAACGATATGCACTTTCTCCCGCGCAACGCCGAGAGTTTCTACGAAGAAGCGCGCGTGTTCGGTGGTGTCGGCGAGTACGATATCGGCGCCCTGAAACAGTTGCCGTTCCTCACGCAGCAGGCGTTCCCCCCGGGGACTGTGCTGAGGGAATTTATTGCGCTCAAAAACCTGCTTGTCGTAGGCGCTGATCAGCGGGTCGATGAGGAGTTGCAGCCCGTGACGGCGTGCATGCCGGTGTGCCGCGGCTATGTCGCGCTGGCGAAAGCACGGCACATGTATCAGGTCCGGCGCAGGCAGGCGGCGCAACAGCGCCTCGATGTCGGCGGTGCCGCTCAACAGCGGACGGAAGTCGACGACCTCCCAGCCGAGCGTGGCGTACGCCTGGCGCAGAATGCGGTTACGCGAGTATTCCGGATCGAAGCGCCCCCACCACAAAACGCTTTTGCGGCCGTTGGTCATTTCGCAGGAGTCATCTCATGGTTTGCTTTTCATGGCAGGATCGTACCCGCGCGGACACTTGTCCGGCAGTCCCCAGTGTTCCGGTTTGCCCAACGCCAGCCACGCGAGCTGCGTAAGGTAAACGCCGAGCTTGTCACGAAACCGGCCGACTAACCCCAGGGTCAGCAGAGTGATAAGCAGGTTCGAGGCGGTATTGATCAGCAGCCGGATGATGCGGTAGAACGTCAGTAGGGAGGCAACCAGCGGTGGCATGGTCTTGTGGTTGAACTGCAGTCTGGCGCGCAGAAACTCCACCTGCGCCCCGCGCCGTTTGCCGCGGGTGGCGCCGCCCTTGATATGGGTGATGCGCGCCGCCGGGTCGACCACGACCCTCCAGCCATGCTGGCGTATACGGTGGCACCATTCGATAACTTCGCCATAGAAGAAGAAATCGTTGTCCAGCGAACCGGCCTCCTGTATGGCGGCGTCGCGCACCGCCATGCAGGCACCGACCACGCTTTCGGTTTCGATCAGGCCGTCGCGTTCCACCAGGACGGGTTTCTTTTTCAGAAAACCCAGTCCCAGTTCGGTCAGGGCGGTGGGGAGACTGCCGCAGGAGCGCTGCAGTCCGCCCGCGGCATCCTGCAGCTGCCCGGTGATGGCCCCGACGCGCGGTTCGCGCCGGAAGTCTGCCTCGAAGCGATCGAGCACATCCGCCGCGACAACGGCATCGCTGTTCAGCAGCAGGATGAATTCACCCGTGGCGCGGGCGATGGCCTGGTTGTTGGCGCGGGCGAAACCGTTGTTGCAACGGTTGCGGATAATGCTGGCCTGGGGGAAGGCGGTGGCCACCCGTTCGAGGGAGTCGTCACTACTGCCGTTGTCCACCAGGAACAGTTCGTCGCGTGCCCCGTCCCACGCCCGGGTCAGGGCGGACAGGGTGTTGAGCAGCATGTCTGCCCCGTTTCTGTGTACAATAACGACGGAAAAGCGTTTTTTCATTGGTCGGCTTCGGGCGGCGCTGGGCTGGCCGCCGGGCAAGGTAGTTTAACCGCCAAAAAAGTTTAACAGTATTATTTGATACCGCAAGAATATTTAAATTGCAGGCGATCCGCGCAAACGGCCATCCACCAAGATGGACGCGCTGTGGCGAATCGGTAAACAAAACTTTTTAAGATGCCTCATTGCGGTGATCGTGCCGCTGGGAAACGCTTGGCAACCATACTATACAGCCTGATCCTTTACCTGCTGCTGCCCGTGGCGCTGCTGCGCCTGGGTCTGCGCGGTCTGCGCAATCCAGCCTACTGGCGCCGCTGGTCCGAGCGCTTCGGTTTTGCCCCGGTCATGCAACAGGCCGGGTGTATCTGGCTGCATGCGGTATCGGTGGGCGAGACCCGTGCCGCTGTTCCGCTGGTGCGTGCCCTGATGCAGCGCTACCCCGGGCGGCGTATTCTGATCACCACCATGACGCCTACCGGCTCGGCCCAGGTACGCGCCTTGTTCGGCGATCAGGTGGCGCACTGCTATGTACCGTACGATCTGCCCTTAGCGGTGCGTGGGTTTCTCAGGCGTGTGCGTCCGTCCCTGGCGATCATCATGGAGACTGAATTGTGGCCGAATCTTTTTCGCCAATGTCGCACGCGCGCCATTCCGCTGCTGGTGGCGAACGTGCGCATGTCGGAGAAATCCATGTTGCGCTATCTGAAATTTCCCGCCCTTACCCGTGCCACCCTCGAACAGGTGAGTCTGTTTGCCGTGCAGTCCGAGACGGACGCTGTGCGTCTGCGCACGCTGGGCGCGCCGCTCGAACGGGTGCGCGTCACCGGCAGCATCAAGTTCGAGATCGATCTGCCGGCGGGTCTGGCCGAGGCGGCGGCGGAATTGCGACGGCGTTTGGGCGGCGATCGGCCGGTATGGCTGGCGGCCAGCACGCGCGACGGGGAGGAGCAGAGTGTGCTGGCCGCCTATCGTGCGCTCAAATTACGTTTCTCCGGTCTTTTGCTGGTCTTGGTGCCGCGGCACCCGGAGCGTTTTGCCAGCGTGGCGCGTCTCTGTCGTAGCGAGGGTTTTGCCATCGAGCTGCGTAGCGCTCAACCGCCGATCCTCGCGCCCGCCACCGATATCCTGTTGGGAGACAGCATGGGTGAACTGCCGCTCTTTTATTCCGCCGCGGATGTGGCGTTTGTCGGCGGCAGTCTGGTGAACACCGGCGGGCACAATGTGCTGGAGGCGAGCGCTGCCGGGGTGCCGGTAATATTTGGGCCGCATATGTTCAACTTCGCCGACATCAGCCGCCTTACCCTGGAGCGGGGCGCCGGGCGGCAGGTGGCGGACGTGGCCGGACTGACGGCGGCGGTGGCGGAGTATCTGGCGGATCCTGTCCGGCGACAGGTGGCCGGCGAGGCCGGGCGGCGTATGGTGGAGGAGAATCGCGGTGCCCTGGCGGCGACCCTGGGATGGGTCCAGACGCTGCTGCCGACGTCGTGACGGTGTGGTGGTGAGGTTCAGCCGGTGCGGTGGCGCAGCTACAGCGTCACACCCAGGCACGGCGTGGCTGCGGCTACCCCGCAATGTGTGAATAGGCCCCGGCGACCGATGGCAGTTTTGTCCCCTGCCCGTTCCTGTTAGAATTCGCGGGCTCTTTTACACCTGAAGCAGACCATTTTCCCAGGATGCGCCGCCGCATCTCCACCATCACGGGTTCGGGCAGTATGGCAAATAAGCAGGAAAGACAATTCGGCCTCGTCTTCGCCGTATTTTTCACCCTCGTGGCCTTCTGGCCCCTGTGGCCGCTGCACATGCCCAAGCTAGATTGGCTGGCCGCCGCAGGCGTAAGCCTGCTGCTCGGCCTGTTCCTGCCGCGGGTACTGGCACCGCTCAACCGCGCCTGGATGGCCATCGGCCACGGCCTCGGCTGGGTCAATTCCAAGATCATTCTCGGTTTTATATTTTTTATCATCGTCACCCCCACCGCCCTGCTGATGAAGGCCCTGGGCCGCGACCTGCTCAGCCGCCGCCTGCAGCACAGCGGCAGCTACTGGGTAAAGCGTGCTGGCAACTGGACGACCGAATCAATGCGGGATCAATTCTAATGATCGAATTTCTCAAAGAGCTGTGGGCCTTCACCCG
>JANNJF010000759.1:0-2236 GCA_031405715.1 Gammaproteobacteria bacterium
CCAATGGCATCAACCTCATCGAATCCGTAGAGGTCACCTTCAGCGCAAGCCACGCACGTTCCGGTGATCTTCAGGTCACCCTGACCAGCCCGGCGGGTACCCAAAGCATACTGGCGGAGCGCCACGACTGCACCAGCGGCAACAACGGCTGCACCAGCTACAGCGGCTGGGTGTTCAGCAGTGTGCGCCACCTCAATGAGGCCGCGAACGGCAACTGGACCATCACGGTCAAAGACCTGGCTCCTCCGGTCGGCAGCAATTTCTCCGGCATCTACACCGGCACGTTCCAATCCTGGCAACTCAAAATCTACGGACGGGCGTCATAATGGCCTTACACCGGCACACTGGTTAAACTCGACGCATCCCTCTGGACTAATGCCCATGCCCCACATCGCACGCCTCGCCCTCCTCCTGCTCGCCAGCATCCTCGTTGGCCAGCCTGCCCTCGCCATGGCCGCCACCCGCGACCTGGCGCCTTCCATCCCCTTGACCCAAACCTACATCTGGCACGACGGGGAGCGGGAACACACCGTGTGGATCAACCCGGCGCTGGTGGCGGAATTCGACCCCCCCGTGGCGGAAAACACGAGCAGCCTGAAGCGGGCCCTACCCACCGCCCGCGCCCTGCCGGGCAAGGGTGTCGGCATGCGCTTGTGGCAGCTGGACGGCACCACCGCGCCGGCAGGCATGACGCGCTCGCTGAACGCCAGCCATCCCCAGGGGAAATACTCGCCGGTGCTGCACGACAGCCCCTCGGCGTCCAGCCGTATGCGCGCCCTGCCGGGTAACATCATTGTTTACCTCAAACCCGCCTGGAGCGAGGCACAGGTCACCGCCTGGCTGCAGACACGGGGCCTTGTCGTGGTCAAAAAACTCGATATCGGCACGAACATCTATATTTTAAAAACCGATCCGGGCCTGGCGGCCCTGGAGCTTGCCAATACCCTGTACCGGTCCGGTGAGGTGGTGGCGGCCTTTCCGGATTGGTGGCAGGAAGCGGCGATGCGCTGAGGGTGTCCGAACGGTGGCAGGCGCCCCACCAAGCCTACCTATACCCGGAAAGACCCGCTGAAACCGGGAGACCTTCCATCGACCGACACCACTTTTAGGGGGTAAATATGAAAAAAAATATTTGGCTATCAGTGGTATCTCATCTAGTATCTAAGTATTGCCTGCAGTTAGTCGTAAGTGGCTAGGAATCCCCTTTTTTTCACTTATTAATCAAATAACTATGGCAACACCTCATCCTGCAAGTACTCTCAGCGGCCTGGCCCTGCGCCTGGTGCGCGACGGCCTGCTCAGCACGACCGATGCCGAGCGTCTGCAAAACGACGCGCAGGCTCACAAGCTGCCCTTTGTCACCCACCTGGTGGAAAGCAAAAAGCTCAGCAGCGCAGTGATCGCGCGCGCGGCGTCGGAAGAATTTGGCGTACCCCTGTTTGAGATCTCCACCCTGGACCTGGAAGCGGCGCCCATCAAGCTGGTGGATGAGAAAATCATACGCCGGCACCGCGTCCTGCCGATCTACAAACGTGGTACCAAGCTGTACGTCGCCATCACCGACCCCACCAATCTGCAGGCGTTGGATGAAATAAAATTCAATACCGGCCTCGGCACAGAGCCGATCCTGGTGGACGAGTCCAAACTCAGCATCGCCATCGACAAATGCCTGGATGCCGCCGACACCAGCTTGATGAACCTGTCCGATGGCGACGGCCTCGAAGGGCTGGACATCACATCGGACGAGGGGCCCAAAGGCAAGACCGATAGCGAGGACGAGGTCAATGAGGCGCCGATCGTCAAATTCGTCAATAAAATCCTCATAGACGCCATCAACCAGGGCTGTTCCGATATTCATATCGAGCCGTACGAGAAGTCCTATCGCGTGCGTTACCGACAGGATGGCATGCTGCGTGAGGTTGCCTCGCCGCCACTGGCCCTGGCCGGACGCATCGCGGCACGTGTAAAGATTCTCTCGCGCCTGGACATCGCCGAGCGGCGGGTCCCGCAAGACGGTCGCATGAAATTACGCATCTCCAAGAACCGCGCCATCGATTTCCGCGTCAGCACCTTGCCGACGCTGTTCGGGGAAAAGATCGTGATGCGTATCCTCGATCCCACCTCGGCCACCCTTGGCGTGGAAAAACTCGGCTTTGAGCCGGATCAAAAGAAACTGTTTCTCGACGCCGTGGAACGGCCTTACGGCATGGTACTGGTCACCGGCCCCACCGGCAGC
>JANNJF010000760.1:0-1268 GCA_031405715.1 Gammaproteobacteria bacterium
CTCGGGCTTCTTTACTTCGCCGAACGACCAGGAACGGATCTTTTCAGGGGACGCCAGGCCAATACGGATAGCGTCGAAGTCTTCGCTCTTGCCGGTCTGCTTAAAAAGATTAAATAAGTCTTTCAATGTCTTCTCTCCTGCTGCATCACTCGGGTTTCAGGACGGGTCGGGTTTTAGGATGCTCCGCCGGTTTCAGACGGATTGCCATCCAGTACCTACGCGTGTAATGCCCAACTCAATCCTGCTCCAGCTCCATATCGATACCCAGAGAACGAATCTCCTTGATCAACACATTAAATGATTCCGGCATACCGGCTTCCATGCGGTGGTCGCCCTTGACGATGTTCTCGAACATCTTGGTGCGGCCGGTGACGTCGTCGGACTTGACCGTGAGCATTTCCTGCAAGGTGTAGGCAGCGCCGTAGGCCTCCAGCGCCCACACCTCCATTTCACCGAAGCGCTGACCGCCGAACTGGGCCTTGCCACCCAAAGGCTGTTGCGTGACCAAGCTGTACGGGCCGGTGGAACGGGCGTGCATCTTGTCGTCCACCAAGTGGTTGAGCTTGAGAATGTACATATAGCCCACGGTCACTGGGCGCTCGAAGGCCTCGCCGGTGCGCCCGTCGTACAGCGTCGTCTGTCCGGAACGTGGCAGGCCGGCGAGTTCCAACATGTCCTTGATCTCGCCTTCATCCGCGCCATCGAACACCGGTGTGGCCATGGGCACGCCCGCCTGCAGATTGCGGGCGAGCTCAAAAAGTTCTACTTCGCTGAAGGACTTGATGTCTTCAAACTTGCCCTTGCCGCCATGGTTGTAGATCTTGTCGATGAACTTGCGCAGGTCTTCCACCTTGGCGCGCTCTTCCAGCATCTGCTGGATCTTGTTGCCGAGGGAACGTGCCGCCCAGCCCAGGTGTGTCTCCAGCACCTGACCCACGTTCATGCGAGACGGTACGCCCAGGGGATTCAACACGATATCCACCGGCGTGCCGTCGGCCATGTAGGGCATGTCTTCGATGGGCACGATGCGCGAAATAACACCCTTGTTGCCGTGCCGGCCGGCCATCTTGTCGCCCGGTTGCAGGCGGCGTTTTACCGCCACGTGCACCTTGACCATCTTGAGCACGCCCGGCGCCAGGTCGTCACCGGAGGTGATCTTGATGCGCTTCTCTTCCAGCATGGCTTCGAACTGATGTTTCTGATGGGCCAGAAGGGCACGGATCTGCTCCAGGTCGTTGTTGTTTTCCTCAATGCGCAGACGGATATCG
>JANNJF010000761.1:0-6264 GCA_031405715.1 Gammaproteobacteria bacterium
GCGGAAATGGTGATCTCGCGGCCGATAATGATCAGCACCACCACGGCAAACACACGCTCATCGAAGACCTGGGCCTTGATGATCGGGTCGGAGGTCAGCAACACCAGGGCCGCCAGCACCATGAGCTTGTCCGCCACCGGGTCCAGAAAGGCGCCAAAGGCCGAAGACTGGTTCAGGCGGCGGGCCAGATAGCCGTCCAGCCAATCGGTGAGGGCGGCCAATACGAACAATCCGGTGGTCAGCGGGGGTGCCCAGGCGTAGGGGAGATAATACGCCACGATAAAGACCGGGATCAGCAGGATCCGCAGCAACGTCAGCAGGTTGGGGGTGTTCCACACCAAAATCAGTTCTCCGTTTCGTGGTATGTATCATAGATGCGCTGCGCCAGCTGGGGGCTGATGCCGGGCACACGGGTCAATTCCTCGACGCCGGCGCGCATTACCTGCTGCAGGCCACCCAGCTGGCGCAGCAACGCCTGGCGGCGTTTATCGCCGATGCCGGGGATTTCCTCCAGAGACGAGGTCAGTCGCGCTTTCCCGCGCCGCTGACGGTGGCCGGTGATGGCGAAGCGGTGGGCCTCGTCGCGTACCTGCTGGATCAAATGCAGCGCCGACGAGTCCGGGGGCAGTATAGTGGCCGCCGACTGGCCGGACAAGAACAGCTGCTCCTGGCCGGGCCGGCGCCCCACCCCCTTGGCCACGCCCACCAGGCGCACCCCCTCCAGGGAAAGCTCCTGCATGACCGCCTCCGCCGCCCGTAACTGACCCTTGCCGCCGTCGATCAGCACCAGGTCGGGCAACGGCACGCCACCGTCCTGATCCTGCTCCAGGGCCTTGCGATAGCGCCGCGTCAGGACCTGGGTCATGGCGGCATAATCGTCCCCCGGCTGGATGCCTTCGATGTTATAGCGACGGTAGGCGGACTTCACCGGCCCTTCCGGGCCGAACACCACACAGGAGGCCACGGTGGCCTCCCCCTGGGTGTGGCTGATGTCGAAGCATTCGATACGTTCCGGCACGGCCTCCAGGCCAAGCGCCTCCTGCAACGACTCAAACCGGCTGCGGACGTTGGCCTGGTCGCTCAGGTGACGGCGCAGGGCGTCGCGCGCATTCATTGCCGCCAGCTTGATCCAGCGCCGCGGCAAGCCGCGGGTCTGGGTCACCAACTTTACCTTGTGCCCCGCCTGCTGGGTAAACACGTCTTCCAGCAACGGCCGGTCCGGCACCCCATGGCTGAGATAGATCGCCGCAGGCACCGGCTTGCCCAGATAGTACTGCGGCAAAAAAGCCGCAAGAATATCCTCCGACCCGGCGTCGCCACCGAGGCGCGGGAAAAAATTCTTGTTGCCCAGGTTGTGGCCGTTACGGATGAAGGTCACGCTGACACAGGCCCCGCCCTGCTCCTGCGCCAGGGCCAGCACATCCGCGTCGCCGCCGTCGCCGCTCACGTACTGGCGTTCCTGCACCATGCGCAGCGCGGCGATGCGATCGCGGTAGCGCGCGGCGTCTTCGTAGTCCTGGCGTGCCGCGGCCTGTTCCATTTGGCTGGCCATTTCGTCGATCACCATTTGACTCTTGCCATCGAGAAACAGGCTCGCATGGCGCACGTCGTCGGCATAGGCCTGTTGGTCCACGAGACCCACGCAGGGTGCGGTGCAGCGTTTGATCTGATACTGCAGACACGGACGCGAACGATTGCGGAAGAAACTGTCTTCACACTGACGCACGGGAAACACCTTCTGCAACAGCCCAAGGCTCGCGCGCACGCTGGAGGCGGATGGGAACGGACCGAAGTAACGCCCGGCCTCGCGTTTGGCGCCGCGGTGGAAACCCAGACGCGGGAAGTCATGGGCGGAAAGAAAAATGTAGGGATAACTCTTGTCGTCGCGCAACAGAATGTTGTAACGCGGCAGCAGGGATTTGATCAGATTGTTTTCCAGCAACAGCGCTTCGTTTTCGGTGTTGGTCACCGTCACGTCGATGCTGGCGACGGAGCGCAGCATGTGCTGGATGCGCCCACTCAGTCCAGTAGCGCGAAAATAACTCGCCACGCGTTTGCGCAGGTTACGCGCCTTGCCCACGTACAACACCTTGCCCTGCTCATCCAGCATGCGATACACACCGGGGGATGCGGACAGATTTTGCACCAGGGCCTTGGCGTCGGCGGCTTGCATGGCCTCAGGTTCCGATGAGCTGCCGCGCCTGGTGGAAGACTTTTTCGAACATAGGCGTGGTGAGGCGGCGGGTCTGGGTGTTGTAGCGGCTGCAATGGTACGAGTCCAGCAGCTGCATGCCGTTGGGCAGGGCATGCAGGGCGGCGTGGCCAAAGACATAATCCGCCTGCTTCAACCCCAGCGCCTTGATGGTGGCCTTGTGGGCGATGATACCCAGGGCCAGGATCAGGCTGGCGGCGGGCAGGGACGCCAGTTCGGCGCGCAGAAAGCGGTTGCAGGTATTGATCTCGTCCGTGGTGGGCTTGTTTTCCGGCGGCAGGCATTTCACCGCATTGGTGATGCGGCAGTCCGTCAGGACCAGGCCGTCCTTGGCCGTGACCGATTCCTTGGCGCTGGCGAAGCCGAATTTATGCAGGGTCTTGTACAGCAGGATGCCCGCGTGGTCGCCGGTAAAGGGCCGGCCGGTACGATTGGCCCCGTGCATACCCGGCGCCAGGCCGACGATGAGAAAGCGCGCCTGGTGGTCGCCGAAGGGCGGTACCGGCCGGGCGAAATACCCGGAACAGCGCTCGCGTACATGCGCCAGGTGGCTGGCGAGACGCGGGCAATCGACGCAATGGGTGTTGAACTTAGGCATTCTAGTCTGACCTTGCAGGGCCTTTTTTGGCCGGGAATTTTTCACAGCAGCGCGACTCGCGCAGTTTAACCTAGAAGCCGGGCCTATGCGCCACCGGTTATCTGATCTTATAAATAAGATTAAGAATAATAATTAACATACTGTTTATAATAAATAATAAGATCTTTAGCATCACATGGGACGTTGTGTCGCGCGTCTACGATCCCTGCCGTGTAGGGTGTTGCGAAGGGGGAAGTTGACAGTACAGCATTACGGTGAGGATCTCGATGTGTTTGAGAGGTAGCACGAATTCCTCTTATCCTCACAGATCCTGATTATCGACCGGGTCTATTTTTTTCAGGCAACGATTTCCATTTCGGGCGGCGACGCCGCCCGATTAGTGGATTTTTTACTCTCACTGTCGAGTCCGGTGAAATACTACGACGCGACCATGCGTTAATAAGTTAGCGTAAATCCAAGAAAATTTTTTAGCAGAGGTTAGTCGTGAGCCGACACACTGAGCGCGGCACAATTCTTGCCTTTTTCACAGTGCAATCCAAAGCAGCGGTAATGGCAAGAGAGCACCGGGCACTAGGCCTGCGTCCATCGTGCCGGTTTTGCGCAACGAATTTTTGTATTATTTTCAGTAGCACCACTTTCAGCAGAGAACTCCGAACGCGATCCGAAAAATTCGCCGCCGCAGACTGCTTCGTATTCGTAGGAGAAAACAGAAAACACATCTATGAGGAGACCGTTCATGAGACTGTTCTTAGCTTTGGTTATGGCGTTCGTCTGTAGTAGCGCGTATGCCGCCGACACCGTCCCCACCGATGTCCAGATGCCCGGCACCCAGCCGGGGGAAATCTTAAGTCCGCTCACGCCCGGGGAACCGGTGTCGAGCCGCATGAGCCTGGACCCCGCCCGGCAGTGCAATTGGTGTCACGGCAACTACAACTCCACCGTCGAACCGGGGCACAACTGGCAAGGCAGCATGATGTCGCTGGCGGCGCGCGATCCGCTCTTCTGGGGGGCGCTGGCCATCGCCGAACAGGACTTCGACGGCGGCGGCGATCTCTGCCTGCGTTGCCATACATCCGGTGCGTGGTTGGCGGGGCGTTCGGTACCCACCGACGGTCGCGCGCTGATTGCGCGTGACAGCAACGGCGTCGAATGCGAGACCTGTCACCGGCTGACCAACCCGGACGGATCGGAACACAAGGGCGTGCAGAATTATCCGTTCATCGCCAACAACGGTAAGACCCCCGCCACCGGATTTTTCGGCGCGGCGCAGTACGTCATGTGGGGCGGGCTGGACAAGCTGGCGCCCTACAGCGATTCGGTCACCCGGCATCCCTCTTTGAAATCCAACTTCCATCGTTCGCCGGATCTGTGCGGTACCTGTCACGATGTCTCCAATCCCGTGACCGGCGACCTCGCGCACAATAACGGTGCCCTTAAACCGTTGAAGGCCGGTACCTTCAGCGGGGTCTTGGGAGCCCCGGTGCAGAGCAAGGCCGCGTTCAATAATTTCCCCTATCAATATGGCATTGTGGAGCGCACCTACAGCGAGCACATGGCCAGCCGCTGGCCGACGTTCAAGGTATCGGACTACGCCAAGCTGCCCACCGAGTTGAAGGCAGGCGCGGTGAAGGTGGCCTACGAAAAAGCGCTACTCGCGGGCAAGGGCGGTAACTATGAGGATGGTACGACACGTACCTTTACCTGCCAAACCTGTCATATGTCGCCAATATGGGAGGCGCCGGTAGCGGGAAAACCCGATGGCGCCCGCGCCAGCAGCACGATACACAATGCCCCCAAAATGCGCAAAGACATGCCCCATCATGACTTGACCGGCGGCAACTATTGGGTCCCGGAGGCCATCAAGTACCTGGATAGCAAAGGCAAACTGCGTGCCGGCGGCGGCTTGAAGCCTGACCAGATCGCGGCCATCGACGCCGGTGTTCTACGGGCTAAAAATAACCTGACTCAGGCGGCCACCTTGAAAGTGTCCGACAATACCTTGCGCGTGGTAAACCTGACCGGCCACAAGCTCATCTCCGGCTATCCCGAAGGTCGGCGCATGTGGCTCAACATGAAATGGTACGACTCTAGGGGCAAGTTGCTGCGGGAAGACGGCAAGTACGGCCCCATCACGGCCACGATCAGGGGAACACCGGTGGTGGTGAATACGATCCTGGATCTCAAAGGCAGCAACACGCGTATCTATGAAATCCAAGGGGGCATGACCCAGAAATGGGCCAAGCAGTTACTGGCCATGGGCAAACCGGCCAGCCTGGTGTTAGGCTTCGATCGCGCGAGCGGGAAAGTCACGCGTACCCTGGGCCAGCTGGCGGCACAAAGCGAAAACACTTATGAAAAAACCTTCCACTTCATCCTGAACAACTATGTCGCCAGCGACAATCGTATCCCGCCCTACGGCATGCGCGCCGACGAGTCCGAGCGGCGCAACGCCAGCCCGGTGCCCGACAGCCAATACGGCGATCCGGACGGCAGCGCTGCCTATCAATACGCGGATAACGTGGCGCTGAAGCCGCCATCCGGCGCTGCCCGGGCGACTATCGACCTGCTGTACCAGCCGACGAGTTGGGAATACATTCAGTTCCTCGCCCTGGCCAACACCAAATCGAACACCTTCCTCAACACCGTGGGCGACGATGTATTGGATGCCTGGCTGAACACCGGCATGTCCGCGCCCCATATCATGGCGTCGGCCACCTGGAGCAAATCATGAACCGGCCGCAGCACGGAAGGTCGAGGCCCGGCCTCGATAAAGACCGATATCGGTTCGATGCGGGTAATGCAACCCTCACTTGCCAAATAAAAGGAAGGATTTCAGCCATGAGATATCTCATCCATGTTTTCCTAGTTTTGATCCTGGGCGCGGCGAGCAGCGCGCAGGCGCAACACCTGGTGTCAACCAACACGGCGGATTGGTGGTACGCCAACCCCGAGGCCCCCACCCCGGGCCCCGAGTATCTGACCTACGTGGCACCGGACGAGTCCACCATCCCCAACGATGCCACCGGGGCGATGATCCGCCACGGCAAGCAAATATTGGAGGAGACGTACAAAATGCTCGGGCCGGACAGCGGCATCCCCAACACCTACGTCACCAGCCGCTTGTCGTGCACCAACTGCCACCTCGAAAGCGGCAAGGCGGCGTACGGGCAGCCGTGGGCGGCGGTGTATCACAAATACAGCGTCAACAACGGCCGGGGGCCGTGGTCCGCGCGCAGCAACCGGTTCCTCAGCATGAAAAACCGCATACACGACTGCACGATACGCTCCATGAATGGCACGCAGTTGCCGGACGACAGTTATGAACTGCTCTCCATGATCGAGTACATGAAATGGCTTGCCACGGGCATCAAAGTCCCCGGCGTCCCCCCGGCGGGAGGCCCCATCGTAGGCACGCCGATCTGGGACAAGCTGGGTAAACACGGCGCCGGCAACG
>JANNJF010000762.1:0-5594 GCA_031405715.1 Gammaproteobacteria bacterium
GTCTACAACGTCTCCTGGTCCCCTGATGGCCAGGACATTCTTCTGAACCGGACCAATCGCAAACAGAACGTACACCTCTCGAACCGGCCCTCAACCCATGCGAACACAGACTAACCCGCCAAGGAGAATGTCGTGACCCTGATAAACCGCAGAACCTTCCTCCAAAGCACCCTCGCCGGCAGCGTGCTGGCCGTGGCCGCCAGCGCCGGGCTGCTCACCCCCACCCGGGTGCTGGCCGCCGCCTGGCCGGCCGGGGCCTTCGAAGCCAAAACCATCGATGACGCCCTGAAGAGCCTGTACGGCACCACCACCACCGTCGACAGCAAGGCCATCACCATCACGGCCCCGCCCCAGGCCGAAAACAGCGCGGTGGTGCCGATCACCGTCTCCACCACCCTGCCGAACGTCGAATCCATCGCCATCCTGGTGGCCGGCAACCCCAACCCGCTGGTGGCGAACGCCACCCTCTTCGGTGCCGCGGGCTTCTTCAGCGCCCGCATGAAGATGGGCAAGACCTCGGACGTGAAAGTCATCGTCAAGGCCGGCGGCAAGCTGCACTCGGCCAGCCAGCAGATCAAGGTGACGGTGGGTGGTTGTGGCGGTTAATGCCCACCCTTATCCCTGAACAGATAATTAGAGGAAACACAAATGGAATACCCAACTAAGCTTAAAATTCGCCCGAAAGACGGCGCCACCGAAATTCTGGTCCTGGTCAGCCACCCGATGGAAACCGGGCTGCGCGTTGACGCCAAGACTAAAGAGAAGGTGCCTGCCCACTTCATCCAGACCATGACCATTCAGCTGAATGGCAAGGATGTCGCGGTCGCCGACCTAGGTGTCGCCATCTCCAAGGACCCGCTGATCGGTGTATCCGTCGCCAATGCCAAAAAAGGCGACAAGGTCAACGTAAGCTGGAGCGATAACCAGGGCAATAAGGGCGGAGCTGACGAGGCCGTCTGATCCGTTCGCCATTTATTTCGCTGTGGATGTTGCCGGCCAATGCGGCCGGCAACTGAAATACCCGCTGGAGGGCACGTAATGAGAAAACTACTAGTACTACTGACTGTTTTGGGTGTGGCGGGCAGCCTAACCCTAACTGCGCAGGCCGATCCACAATCCGACCTGAAAGAGTTTCAGGGCTACTTTAAGAAGAAGTTTCCCGATGTCCAGTTCGATGAATATTCCAATGGCGTGTATGCCCTGGACAAGGATGCCCATACCGAATGGACTACCCTCATGGACTTTCCGCCCTACGATCTCGAACTGGAAAACGGCAAGAAACTATGGAACACCCCGTTCAAGAACGGCAAGACCTACGCCAGTTGCCTGACACGCGAGCCGCAGACCTATCCTTACTGGGATAATGCCAAAAACGAGCTCCGCACCCTGGAACTAGACGTTAACGACTGTCTGAAGAAAAACGGCGAACCGGTCTACAAGGACCTGGGGCAGGGTGATCTGGCGGCCGTTATGGCCTACTTCCGCTATTCGCATCGCGGCAAGCGCATCAAGATCGACCTGTCGAACCCGAAGGCCGTCGCGGCCTATGAAAGCGGCAAGCAGTTCTACTGGGCGCGTCGCGGTCAGCTCAACTTTGCCTGCTCTACCTGTCACGTGGAGAATGCCGGCAAATTCATCCGTGGCGACAGCCTGAGCGCGGGCCTGGGGCACGGTACCGGTTTCCCGGTCTACCGTGGCAAGGACGGCTTCCTCAGCACCCTACATAACCGCTACGCCGGTTGTAATAAGCAGGTGCGTGCTGCCCCGTACAAGCCCCAAAGCGATGAATACAAGGCGCTTGAGCTGTATGAGACCTACATGGCCACGGGATTGCCACTCACCGCCCCCAGCTACCGCAGATAACACCCCCTGCCGTAGCAGTGTGGTACGTCAAACAGCCCGGCCCCTGTGGCCGGGTTGTTTCTTTCCGGGACCAGGAATAAATCCCCCGTTTCAAGCGTCCCCCGTAGAATCAACATTTATCGTCTATATCGAGATATAATTCGTAACCGGATTCAATTTCACCAGGACCTTCTTTAGAGTGGAGTAACAAACATGAGTCTATCCCGTCGTGAATTCCTCCAGATGCTGGCCATGGCCAGCGCCGCGGGCTTCGGCCTAACCGGTTGCGACAGCAAAAAAGGCATGGCCGCCAACCCGACAGCCGGAAACCTGTACGATTTGCCGGCCTTCGGCAATGTCTCCCTGCTGCATTTCACCGACTGCCATGCCCAGCTCAAGCCCATTTATTTCCGCGAGCCGAACATCAACCTGGGTATCGGCGACTCCACCGGCAAGGCTCCGCATCTGGTGGGCGAGGCATTGCTGAAGGCCTTCAACGTAGCGCCCGGTAGCATCGAGGCGCACGCCTTTACCTATCTCAATTTCGACGAGGCCGCGCGTAAATATGGCAAGGTCGGCGGTTTCGCCCACCTGGCGACCCTGGTAAAGAGCCTGCGCGATCAACGCCCCAACCGTACCCTGCTGCTCGACGGTGGCGATACCTGGCAAGGCTCGGCCACCGCGCTGTGGACCAAGGGCCAGGACATGGTGGACGCGCAGAAGCTCCTCGGTGTGGATCTGATGACCGGCCACTGGGAGTTCACCTACGGCGCCGAGCGCGTCAAGGAAATCGTCAATAAAGACTTCAAGGGCAATATCGAATTCCTTGCCCAGAACGTGAACGACGCCACCTGGGGCGATACCGTCTTCAAACCCTACACCCTGCGTGAACTGAATGGCGTGCCCGTCGCCGTCATCGGTCAGGCCTTCCCCTACACCCCGATCGCCAATCCGCGTTACATGTTCCCGGACTGGAGTTTCGGTATCAATGACGACAACATGCAGAAGGTGGTCGACAAGGCACGCGCCGATGGCGCCAAAGTAGTAGTGGTGCTGTCGCACAACGGTATGGACGTGGACCTGAAAATGGCAAGCCGCGTCAAGGGCATCGACGCCATCCTCGGCGGCCACACCCACGACGCGGTACCCGCGCCGACGCTGGTGGAAAACGCCGGCGGCAAGACCCTGGTGATCAACTCCGGCTCCAACGGCAAGTTCCTGTCGGTGCTGGACCTGGATGTGCGCGGCGGTAAGGTGCGCGATTTCCGTTACAAACTATTGCCGATATTCTCCAACCTCATCGAGGCCGACGCCAAGATGGCGGCCTACATCGAAAAGGTGCGCGCACCCTACAAAACCAAGCTGGAGGAAAAACTCGCGGTCACCGAAAGCACCTTGTACCGCCGCGGCAACTTCAACGGTACCTTCGATCAGCTGATCGTCGATGCCCTGCTCGAGGCGAACAACGCCGATGTCGCGTTCTCCCCGGGATTCCGTTGGGGCACCTCGCTCCTGCCGGGCGACACGATTACCATGGAACACGTCATGGACCAGACCGCCATCACCTACGCCACTGCCACGCTGAATGAGCGCACCGGCGAACAGATCAAGACTATCCTGGAAGACATCGCCGACAACCTGTTCAACAAGGACCCGTACTATCAACAGGGTGGCGACATGGTGCGTGTCGGTGGTCTCAAGTACTCCATCGACCCGACCCTAACCATCGGCCAGCGCATTACCGATATGGAAATCAATGGCACGGCGGTGAAACCGAAGAAGACCTATCTGGTGGCCGGTTGGGCCAGCATGGATCCAGATGTCGAAGGCAAACCGGTGTGGGATATCGTGGCCGATTACCTGCGCCACAAGAAAACCGTGAAAATTACTCAGCCGAACCTACCCAAGATCAAGGGCCTCACCAGCAATCCGGGGCTTGCGCAACTTTAGCATCAAGGGCTGCATCTGACCTGCAGTACAAAAGGGGCCGCATGGCCCCTTTTTTTATCTTGGCCTGCGCCCCAGGGCCCTGGGGCGCAGGCAAAACCGCTCACAGGGCATGCCTGACTTACAGATCCCACATCCTCACCGGCCGGTAGAACACACCTTCCGGCTGCGACAGAGACTCCACCAAGGCAAAACGTTCTACCGGCCAGAGAAGCGGTGCCGGCAGAATATTTCCCGGGTCACTGCGCACCTTACGCGCCACGGTCAAGTGCGGCTGATACGGCCGGGTGTCCGGTGTAACACCACAATCGGCCGCTTTGGCACTCAAGGCACGCACCAGCAGAATCAGAGGGGCGGGCATCGACGAACAACCCAGCCACAACACCTGGGGTTTGCGCCAGTAGCCAACATGATCGAGCACGAGAGTGAAGGGCTCAGTATGGATGTCTGTCACCGCTTGCTCCAAGCACTGACGCACAGGGCTAGACACCGATCCCAGAAACACCAGCGTCAGATGCAGGTTATGCGCCGCCACCTGCCGCCCAGGGTGTCCCGCGAGTATGGACCCGGCCTGCTGGTGCATTTGCCGCTGCAGCACCTGCGTCGGCCACAGGGCAAAAAAAAGGCGCTGTGTTGCCACAGCGCCTGGATCATCAGGAAGGGAAGCGCGCGCCGACTCAGCCATGCGCCTTGAGGGCGGCGATGCGTTCATCCAGCGGGGGATGCGACATAAACAACCGACTCAGACCCTGACCGCGGCCGGAGATACCGAAGGCCGCCATCTGCTCCGGCAGAGGTGCCTGCTCCACTCCCGCCTTCAGACGTTCGAGGGCGGCGATCATGCCCGACTTGCCGGCGAGTTTGGCGCCGCCGCTATCGGCGCGGAACTCACGCTGGCGGCTGAACCACATCACGATCACGCTGGCGAGTATGCCCAACACCACCTGGGCGAAGATGCTCGTAATATAATAGGCCGGACCGTAGCCGCGCTCGGTCTTGAACACCACTTTGTCCACAAAGTGGCCGACCACCCGCGACAGCACGATGACGAACGTATTCACCACGCCCTGTATCAGGGTCAAGGTAATCATATCGCCGTTCGCCACGTGGGTGATCTCGTGACCGACTACCGCCTCGACCTCGGCGCGTTGCATGTTGCGCAGCAACCCGGTGCTGACCGCCACCAGGGCATTGTTGCGATTCATGCCCGTGGCAAAGGCATTCATGTCCGGGGAGTCGAAAATCGCCACCTCCGGCATGCCGATACCCGCGCGTTGCGCCTGCACCTTGACGGTTTGCACCAGCCAGCGTTCGGTATCGTTACTGGGCTGATCAATGACCTGCGCACCGGTCATGCGCTTGGCCGACCACTTGGACATGGCGAGGGAGATGAATGCGCCGCCCATGCCGAAGACCGCCGCCATGACCAGCACGGCGCCCATGTTCATGCCGCCGTCGGCATTCAGAGTCTGCCCCAGGCCCGGGAAAAACAGGGTCAGGACCCACAGGGAAAGACTTAAGACCACCATAATGGCAATGTTGGTTGCCAGGAAGAGAAAAATACGTTTCATGCATTTACCCCAGTATTGATAGATTTTTCCGCCAAACTTGCTGCACGCCCACCGCGCTATTGTGCCTACTCGCCGTGGAAAAGCCCAGTCAGCCAACGGCCTCATCGCAAGCGAACGATTAGATTGGGGCGATCCAGGGTAAGTTCAATGGCCATGGCCTGGCCCGTTACCGCCACCTGAGTCTTGCACGTAAGCTCCGACGCGGTGGAGTTGGTCGAGCTGGCCGAAGCTGAA
>JANNJF010000763.1:0-2349 GCA_031405715.1 Gammaproteobacteria bacterium
ACGCCACACTAGGGAAACTCTGAACAAGTGGCAAAAACTATCAGGCTTGGTTCCCTCTCCCCCGAAGTGCGCGGGGGAGAGGGGACTTGTTCAGAGGGTCCCTAGATTAAATAGTCCATATTCCATCGAGCGGCACTGACAGGAACATCAGTGCCATCCTGGCAGGTGTGGGTGGCGCGGTCGCTGACAAAATGCGAATATTGCGGCAATCTACGGACCCTAACGTGAGAGTGGTGCTAACTTGGATATGCCCGAACCGTCCGCATCACGTCAAGCGGGGAAGACCGAACTCCTGCGACAGTTGCGCATCGACCGTAGTGCGGAACCGGCAGGTGGGCGCAAGCCGCTGCTGGTTATTCTTGCGGCCAGCGTGCTGCTGGCCCTGGCGCTGGTGCTTTGGTTGGTACTGGCGGGTGGCAAAGTCTTTGAGGTGCAAATCGCCATTGCGCAATCCCTGGCGGCCGCACAAGGCGACGCCTCCGTGCTCGACGCCAGCGGCTATGTCACCGCCCGCCGGCAGGCGACGGTGTCGTCGAAAGTCACCGGTCGTGTGGCCGAGGTGCTGATTGAGGAAGGCCAGCACGTGGACAAGGGTCAGGTGCTGGCACGCTTGGATGTCGCCGACGTCAAGGCGCAACTGGATATTGCCCGCACCCAGCTGGATGTCGCCCGCGCACAGTTGGTGGATCTGAACATATTGCTGGCCCAGGCGGAACGTAATTATGCGCGCCAACTTGACTTGGTAAAGCGCAACTTCATTAGTGAGCAGGCCGCCGATGACGCGCGCACCTTGGTGGCGTCGCGCCAATCCAATTGTGCCACGCAGCAGCGGCAGGTGGAGGCCGCCGAACGCGGTGTCGCGTTGGCCCAGGTGGGCATGAACAATACCGTCATCCGCGCGCCTTTTGCCGGGGTGATCACGGTCAAGGCGGCACAGCCGGGGGAGATGGTCTCGCCCATCTCCGCCGGCGGCGGGTTCACCCGCACCGGTATCGGCACCATCGTCGATATGGATTCCCTGGAGATCGAGGTGGAGGTGAATGAGTCTTACATCGGTCGTGTGCAGCCTGGCCAGCCGGTGGAGGCGCGCCTCAACGCCTATCCGGACTGGAAGATACCCTGCAAGGTGATCGCGATCATCCCTGCCGCTGACCGCAGCAAGGCCACCGTCAAGGTGCGCATCAGCATAGAGGGCGTGAAGGACACGCGCATCGTGCCGGACATGGGCGTGCGTGTCGCCTTCCTGGAGAAGGCCAACACGGACGCCGCCGCACCTCCACCGCCGGGTGTGCTCATCCCCGCCGGCGCGATTCGGGCGCAGGGCGACAGCAACATTGTGTTTGTGCTGAACGCCGATCACGTAGCGGCGCGCAAGGTGACCTTGGGTCAAACCTATTCCGATCTGCGTCAGGTGCTGGATGGTCTCAAGCCGAATGAGCAAGTGGTGATCAAACCGCCCGGCGAGCTTAAGGACGGCGATCGGGTGCGAGTGGTGCGCTAGGGGGTCTCTGAGCAAGTGGCGGAAACTATCATGTTACGTCCCCTCTCCCTCTGGGAGAGGGCCAGGGTGAGGGAAAAATCTATGATCATCCCCCTCACCCTAACCCTCTCCCCCGAAGTGCACGGGGGAGAGGGGACTTGTTCAGAGGTTCCCTAGCGGTTTCCGATACACCCGGAGCGGAGAACGGTATGTCCAATAATACAGAAAAACTCGTCACTATCCGCGGTGTCACCAAGCGCTACGAGCGTGGCAAGCAGAGCATCGAGGTGTTGCATGGCATCGACATCGACATCGCCGCCGGCGATTTTCTCGCCCTCATGGGACCGTCCGGCTCCGGCAAGACCACGCTGCTCAATCTGATCGGTGGCCTGGATACGCCAAGTGCGGGCAGCATCGAGGTGGCGGGGACGCGCATCGATCAACTCAGCAGCGGCGAACTGGCCAAATGGCGCGCCGCCCATGTCGGTTTTGTGTTTCAGTTCTACAATTTGTTGCCGATGCTTTCCGCGCAGAAGAATGTCGAACTGCCGCTGCTGCTGACACGTCTGTCCGCCGCGCAACGCCGGCGCAATGCGGAGATCGCCCTGCAGCTGGTGAACCTGGCGGACCGCGCCCAGCACAAACCGAAAGAACTTTCCGGCGGCCAGGCGCAGCGCGTGGCCATCGCCCGCGCCATCGTCTCCGATCCGGTGCTGTTGATTTGTGATGAACCCACCGGTGACTTGGATCGCCACACCGCCGACGAGATCCTGGGTCTGTTGCAGGAACTCAATCGCGCCCACGGCAAGACCGTCATCATGGTGACCCATGACCCCAAGGCCGCGGAGTTTGCGGCGCGCCGCCTGCAA
>JANNJF010000764.1:0-2319 GCA_031405715.1 Gammaproteobacteria bacterium
CTGTAAGAAGCACCGCCACCGAGACCAAAACCGAATCGGCCAGTAAGAAATCCATTTCCACCATCGTTGCCAAACGTGATTTGGCCACCAACACCAATGTAGCCACCTGCAGTCACTGACCAGTCCCCCGGTGCTAATCCATAAGGATCGACCCATCTCGCGGGGTTGTTATCAACATACGCATAAGTATTCAATCCGCCCGCCAACCCAATCGGATCACTCGTGATGTACCTACCGAGCCTCGGATCAGAATACCGATGCCAGTTATAGTGTAACCCCGTTTCCTTATCATAGTACTGTCCCGCAAACCGCAAATTCACCGTCGTCGGCACGCCGGTAAACGTCGGGTCCTCGTTGGGCACAGTATCCCCAAAGGCATTCCCCTCCCAGCGCCAGCGCACCACCCCGGCCGTGCCCGTGCCGATTCTCGGGGTGTTCAGGTGATCCGTATGCAGGTAGAGCAGCCGTTCGCTTAGGGGTCTTGATGATCTCCGCCACCGGCATGTCGTCGGCCCAGACATAGGCCCGGATCAGAACACCGGTGAGGGTGGTTTCCTGCAGCAGGCGGCCGGCGTCGTCGTAGTGGTACAGGATCGACCCTTCGGCGGAGACCTTGCTCACGCGCAGGTGTTGCGGGTCATACCCGTAGGTGGCCAGCAGGCTGCCGGCTTGGGTGACCGTGGCCAGTTCGTTGGCGCTGGTGTAGTTGTACTGCAGGCCCCGCGCCGGGTCGTTGCGGATATTGCCGTTGGGGCTGGTGATGATCGTTTGGCCGCCGACGGTGGCCAGGAGGTTGCTGTTGGGGGTGTAGGTATAGGCCGTGCCGGTAATACTGCTGCGGTTGCCACCGGTGATGTAGGTAGTGGGGTAGGCATAGGCAATGGTCAGCGGAGTGGCGTCATTGTCCCCGGTCAGGCTGTTGAAGACGTTGTAGGTGTAGGTGGCCACTTCCGGCAAGGTCTGTTTGCCGGTGAGGTTGCCGTTGTAGTCGTAGCTATATACCCGGGTGTCCACGGTGCCGATGAATTGGTTGGTGAGGCGGCCGGCGTCGGTGTAGAGGCGGCTGTCGATGAGGCCGTTGCCGAAGGTTTGGCTACTGATCAGGTCGTCGGCGCGGTAGGTGCGGCTGCTCACGAGATCGGTGAGGATGCCGTTGACGGTGGCACTGACCTTGGTGATACGGCCGCGGGCGTCGCGGGGGGTGGTGATCTGGCGTCCCCCGGGGTAGGTGAGGCCGGTGACCCGGCCCCAGGGGTCGCGGGTGGTACGGGTGATGTAGGTGCCGCCCGACAGGGTCTGGGTTTTGTCCGTGGGATGGCCGAAGCCGTTGTAGGCGTAGGCCGTGGTGAGGCTGCTTTGGGTCGTGCGGCACAGGCGGCCGAGGCCGAAGGTGCAGCCGGGGGCGCTGTCGTAGGTATAGGTGATGTCGTTGGCCGTGCCGGGGTAATCGGCGAGGGTCAGGCGGTTGAGGACATCATACGTGTAGGTGACGCGTATCGCGTTGGCGTCCAGCTGGCTCGTGACATTGCCGGCGATATCGACCGTATAGGTGGTGGTGCCGCGATCGGGGCTCACTTCTTGCAGCAGGTTGCCGAGGTCGTCGTAGCTATACGTGGTGACGGTGGAGTTGGCGCCTGAGGTCAAGGGGCCGGTGACCTGGGTGACGTGGTCGTTCACGTCGTAGGCGTACCTGAGGTAGGACAGGCCCTCTTGGGCGCTCTGGGTCAGGAGGCGGTTGACGTAGTCGTAGGTCAGGCTGGCATAGGCCGCGCTGCCCGCTGCCACGTGGTTGGGATCGGTCTCGTTCACGAGGTTGCCGACGCTGTCGTATAACTGTTTGGTGAGATTGCCGCCGTGGTTGAGGGACGTGACGTGATTGCGCGTGTCGTAGGCGGTGTTGAGACTCTGGGCCCGGGTGCTGTCGGGATTGACGGTGAGGGTCTGGGTGCGGTTGCCTTTGACGTCGTATTTGTAGGTGACTTTGTTGCCGAGGGTGTCGGTGATGCTGCGCAGATCCTGGGCGGCGTCGTAGGCGTAGGTATAGGTCAGATTGTTGGGATAGAGATAGAGGGTTTTGACCTGGCCGTCGGGGGTGTAGGTATAGACGCGGTAATTGATCACCCCAGCGGCGTTTTGCATGGCGTAGTACAGCCGGCGGCGTTGGTCGTAGCCGTATGACGTCACGAGTCCATTGGGGTCGGTGATCGACTGTACCCGTCCATCGAGGGTGTAGCTGTTGTAGGTGGTGGTCTGACCGAGCGCGTTGGTGTGAAGGCCTGTGTCCGGGGGTGTGGGAGTGTGATATCGAGTGTGGTCATG
>JANNJF010000765.1:0-2304 GCA_031405715.1 Gammaproteobacteria bacterium
GGCGGTGCGGTTGTCGTACAGCTCGCGGTCGTCCATGAGAACGCCGTTGACCTTGACGTTGCTGCCGCGGTTAGTGCTCCAAGGCCGGGTAGGATTGGCAAAGGTCAGGGGTGTCGGATTCACCGGGGTAGCGCCCATGAAGCCGTCGCAAGCGTCGACGTCATAGGTCAAGCCACTGTAGCCGAACATCCAACCGCCCGTCCACAGGGCGGGATCGGGGTGGAAGGTGCCGCCAATCGATTGCTCGATGGCAAACTTCAGGTCGGCGCCGCAGGCCTTGTCGGTCCTGCCCAGCTTGGACGCAATGGGGATGTAGTGGTAGATATCGTTCATGGTGATGCCGCCACCTGGGGGCACGTGGGTGCCATAACGGAAGCCGCGAACGGACGACGACTCGGCCTGGCCAATGACCGCCATGGCGTCGGCGATCAGGTCATGGGAAGTGCCCTCGACCACGCCGGGCATGTCTTCATCCACGAAGTTGGAGCGATGCAGGCCCACCTTGGTATAGGCGATCACTTCGTCCACCGGACGCATCAGCATGGTGGTGTTGCCACCCACCGTCACTGTCTGGCCCGGCACGAAAGAGCGCTTCACGAAGGGCGCACGCGCTTTGAAGATCGCGGCGGCGATGGTCAAATTTGGCATGATGGCGCCAGTGACGACGCGCTGCTTGAACTCCCACGAGGTGATCTTGCCGTTCTGCAGCTTCAGTTGCAGGTTACCGACGACGGTACCGTCCTGGCCTTGCTCGACGATGAGGGTCTGGCCGCCATCGGCACGGGTGACGACGATCGGAGCGGTGGTGCGCTCGTGCATGTCCGAGTTCAGGATCACATCCGGGCTGGAGGCAACCGTTTCGGCGATCTGGACGTCGCGGGACATTTCCAGCTCGGAGATCATGACCACCACATCCACCTTCTCGACGTTACGCAATGTGTCCACCATGCACGGCACTTCGATCTTGCCATCGGTGAACATATAGTTCTTAGTGACGGAGGTGCCGACGGCAGCGATGGCGCGCGCCGTGGTCATGCCCAGGATACCGACCTTCACGTTGCCCACTTGTTTGATGCTGTAGGTAGGCAGCACACGCTTGAGGGGGCGGACAGTGAGGGTGACAGGATCCGTCGCGGTCGCGCCGCAGGTAGCAGTGTCGTCGAACTGATTGGTGTAGTAGAGGTTGGCGGCCAGCGCATTCCAGTTGGCCAGCGGCGCGGCAGTGGCCGATCCCTTGAAGGTCTCTTCAAAGCGTTCCGGGCCATAGAGGAAATCCCAGTTACCGGGAGCGTGGGCGACAAAACCGAATTTGTTGAGCACGTCGATCATGGCTTGGCCACGGCTGAAGAGCGCCTCGCCGGAACCCTGCACCGTATCGCCGGTGTTGATGAGCAGGGAATGGTCGGTGCATTGCTTGACGTCGTTGACGGTTGTGCACTCGGTGGCTTCCTTGCGCATGCCTTGGATGACCGTGTACATCCGTGCCACGCCGCCTTCCAGCTTATGGTCTATCGCATCGCTGCGCAGATTGGGCCGCGGCAGCAGGTGACCGTGAATGTCTCCGGTTTGAATTAGCGTGACGGTGTCGTAGATTGGCTGAGGTGGCGGTGGTGGTTTGTGCCCAGCCTGAACCGGTGCTATAGCCCCGGCGATGGCGATGGCAAGCACTGTTGTTGCTGCTTTTAGTTGTATGCTGCGCATGATATCTCTTTCCTGTTCTAAACAAGTTGACGAGAGGTTGTGTACAGATGCTGCCAAACCGAGCTGTCATCGGAAGGCATGGCTTCATCGAGGGTTATAAAAGCAAGATGTATGCCGGTGTATATTGTTGGTGTGCTGCTCGTCAACAATACGTATTAATCAAAAAATAAACACTGTTACCAGAACGAGTTGGCAGGAGAACTTCTGGGGGAAAAACTAAGTTGGTACCTCAGTTTTGAAAGAAATCGACATAAATCGGGCAGGCATTCCTGCCTAAATAAGGCAATAATGCCCGAATTGTAATTGCCTCAATAACAGGCATCTCTGGAGTGCGGCGGCTAGCCGCCGCTCTGTCAATGCAGCGAGGACCGCCGCCAATAATGAACCCTGCTAACCGTGCCCCCCATTAATGATCCTCAACGACCCATGCCACCAATGGGGTCAGACTGTCCCTGTATACCATCCCTTGGGTAATTACGCGCTCGAAGTCAGCACCCCCTACCCTTGGTCTCTAGCGTTCTTCCGTGGATGGGTCGCCAGGTGGCAGCACGCATTGCCGCCGAACCCGACGCGGGGCTGCAGATCGCGTTCGTGCACAACCGC
>JANNJF010000766.1:0-1915 GCA_031405715.1 Gammaproteobacteria bacterium
ATTCCCACCGTGCCTGAGCACAAGACTAGCCACGCCCATCGGATGATAAATCAGCGGACGCGCAAGCGGAATGCTGCGATCGTGCAGCGGCGTGCGAGAAAACGCGGGACGACTATGACGGCAAGTCAGAACTCATCGCGCCAGTTTCGACGCCGTGTTCTTTTTCCGCCTGCGCCGGCGGTACACATTCCAGTATGCGGCATTGGCGGCTGCGCAGGTGGTTGTCTTTCACAAAATCCATGACGAACTGGTAGGCCAGCGGGTTGGCGTCGCGTAACTTCAGGTTGACCACCAGACACTGGGCGCCGTCGATCATCTGCGCCCATAGGAACGGAATGTGGCGTGCGCGTCGTTCGTGGCCGCGGTAGCTGGCACGGGCCACGCGCCGGCCCTCACCGAAGGTGGTGATGCTGTCGCACAGGCGTTCGATCCAATCGCTCGGGCGGAATTTCCGGCCGTCCACGGTGACGCTTTCTACGATAATTTTTTCGTCGTCGAGTTGGGTGTGCATAGGGGTGTGGTCTTGCTTCCGATCGATCGGGACTGTCCAGAGCCCCGTAGCCAATGCGTGGGATTTGGACAGTCGGTTTAAGGGTCCGGTCAGACCTCGGGGGACTGCCGGGCGCGTGCCAGGGCCTCGACGAGGGTGCTGGCGCCGTACTCATGCATTTTCTGTTCCAACCTGCGCAGGATGCGGGGGATCAACCCCGGGCCCTGGTAGATGAGGGCGGAATAGACCTGAACCAGGTCGGCACCCGCCAGCAGTTTCTCCCACGCGTCTTCGGCCGACCCGATGCCTCCCACGCCGATAATGGCCACCCGGCCCTGGAGTATGGCATACAGGCGACGGATAACCCGGGTCGACAGGGGTCCTAGGGGCCGGCCGCTGAGACCGCCCGCCTCCTGCGCCCGGGGTTCAGTTTCCAGTCCAGGACGGGCAAGGGTGGTATTGGTGGCGATGACCGCATCGAATTGGTGCGCCAGGAGCAGGCGCGCGATGCTGTCGATGTCCGCGTCTTGCAGATCGGGGGCAATTTTCAGGGCCAGGGGCACATAACGGCCGTATTCGCGCGCGAGGACCCCCTGTTCGCGCTTCAGGGCTTCTAACAGGGCCGCCAGGGGGGCTTCGTCCTGCAGGGCACGCAGCCCCGGGGTATTGGGGGAGGAGATGTTGATGGCCACGTAATCGGCCTGGGGATACACCGCACGCAGGGCCGGCAGGTAATCGTCCAGGGCATGCTCCGCCGGGGTGTCGCGGTTTTTGCCGATATTGATGCCGATGAGGCCGGGTCGCGGCGTGTGGTGTGACAGATTGGCGAGAAACACCGCCAGCCCGTCGCTGTTAAACCCCATGCGGTTGATGATGGCCGCCTGACGCGGTAGGCGGAACATGCGTTTTTTCGGGTTGCCAGGCTGTGGCTGGGGCGTGACCGTACCGAGTTCCAGCCAGCCGAAGCCCATGTCCATGAGGGGGTGCAGCACCCGTGCGTTCTTATCCAACCCGGCGGCCAGGCCCACCGGGTTGGGAAAATCCAGCCCCATGACGCGCAGCGGCAGGTTGGGCGCACGCCGGGCATAACAGGTCCGCATCAGGGTCTGCACGCCCGGCAGGGGGTAGATGCGACGCAACAGGCCCAGGGTCAGGTCGTGGGCGGTTTCCGCATCAAGGGCGAACAACAGCGGGCGGATGAGGGGGTACACGAAATGAAGCCTCGTTCACTAATATTTTTAGATAACGCATGATATCGCATCCGGCCTGGAATGCGCTGTGTCTCGGTGGAGTGCTGCGCCTCGCCGTTTACGGAGCCGGCTTCCAGGGATGGTCGTCTATCATCCCCGTTGCTTGTTCCACTGTTGAATCCTGCATGAGAACGACGTTGAACAGCAGGTGATGGATGGAGGTATCAACCTTCTC
>JANNJF010000767.1:0-6500 GCA_031405715.1 Gammaproteobacteria bacterium
TTCGTATCCATCCACGTGAAGTGGCTCGGACTCCACACGAGGCCGGAGTCGGCGTCCGCCCAGATGCCATTCGGCGTCCCGCGCAGGTAGCCGACAGCGATGGAGCGGAGCACGTCGGCGATGGAGCGACCGCGCTGATCCACATAGTTAGCAATGCCCAAATAGGCATGGCCTAGCCAAAAATCAAAGCGGCCATCTTGTTCTTTTTCCTGCAAAACAGAAAGTGCTTGCTGACAATTGTTCATCAAAATAAAAGTGACGGCCAGATAGACGCGCACTTCGTTATTGTTTTTCTCAAGAGTCAGAGCCTTTTCAAAAGCATCAGCGGCCCGTTCGTATTCGCCTAAATCAACACAAACAAGACCAAGATTCATCATTGGTTCTAAGCAAGTAGAATCCATATCTGATGCTTCCATGAGCTTGTCTGAAGCATCTTCAGCGCGGCCAGCTTTAAAAAGCGAGACGCCCCAATCGTTATAAATCAAGGCACGTTCACGGGCGGTGAGCATGCGATGGCCCATGCCCACTGCTTCTTGGAAGAGACGCACAGCGTCATCGATCATTCCGGCATTGGCCATGGCAGAAGCAGCGTAACGCAAAGTTGTGATGTCTTTGCCGTCTACCTGCCAGGCGCGCATGAAACATTTTCCGGCATCGCTATCGTTGCCCATGGCTGATAAGGCAATGCCTAAACAAACTAAAGGCTCGGGCAAGGCGATCACGCTACGCGACTTGCCCAGGGGGGAGTAGAGCAGCACCAGAGGCAGCACACCACCGAGCAGGATATGACCGATCCAGAACAATTGCGTGTAGATGCCGCCATCCAGCAGGATGAAGCGTTCGACATCGTGGTGCGCGGTCATGTAGAGGTTGGTCAGGTGATAGACCGCCACGAAATACAGGACGCTGGCGATAAATACGCCCAGCAGATTCTTCAGGCGACGCATGATCTCATCACCGAGGGTGCGACCGGTACCGGCATAGGAGGCCATCAGTACCAGGATAAAGATGGCCAGACCGAAGGCAAAGGACATGATGATGAACATGGGCGCCAGCAGTGCGGTACCGTAGGCGGCGCGGGCGATGAGGAAGCCGAAGATCGAACCGGTACCGGTGGTGAGAATGAGGCGCCAGACAAAAGCGAACAGGCCGACCGATTTGGTGTAGTTGTTCATGCGTCGTTCCATCATCATCCACAGATAGACGGCGACGACGGCGAAGAAACCGGTATACAGCAGGATGTTCCAGGCGAAGATCGACTTGAAGTTATAGTAAGTCATGGCGACGATCAGCCGATCCGGGCGACCGAGATCGAGCACCAACACCGCCAGACCGCCCGCCAGCAAGGCGATGGCCAACAGGCCCGAGAGCCTGGCCAGGGGCTTGTACAGGCTGCGACCGAAGACCGAGGCGATGGAGGCGACGTTGAGTGCGCCGCTTGCGGCAACGATGAGGAAAACAGCGAAGACATGCGGTGTGCCCCAGACGATCTGGTTGTTCATGCCGGTCACATGGTGGCCGTTGTGTTCCATATAGAGCGCCGCAAGACCGCCGGCGGCGATGAGGGCGCCGAGTACGGCGAGCACGGCGAGGTAGCCTAAGCTACGACCTTCAATATTAAGAAAATGAATCGGTTTCATTGTTCACCCGATGGGTCTATAGGCCTTGATAACGGACGCCGGTATTCAGGTTAAGGTCGGCCCTGATCTGTTTGGACGGCTGGCTTTTCAGTCGTTGACTGATTTCGCTGTTGGGGTCTTTGATGTCGCCGAACAACATGGCCTTGCCGCCATCCGCGGTGCAGGCCTCGACGCAGGCGGGAATCTGGCCCTTGTCCACGCGATGCACGCATAGGGTGCAGCTTTCCACGGTACCCTTGCCGCGCGGGGCGTAGGGCTTCTGATCGGTCAGGTCTTCATGCACAAATGAGCGCGCCTTGTAGGGACATGCCATCATGCAATAGCGGCAGCCGATACAGATGTGTTTATCCACCAGCACGATGCCATCGTCGCGTTTGAACGAGGCGCCCGTGGGGCAGACGTCGACGCACGGTGGTTCTTCGCAGTGCTGACACATCATGGGCAACGTCTGGGCGTAGCCGGTCTCTTTGTCTTTCAGTGTGACGGTGCGTATCCACTGCGCATCGCTCTCCGGCCGGCCGTGACTGGTCAGACCGTTTTCATCGTTGCAGGCAGTGACGCAGGCGCTGCATCCGGTGCCGCACTGATTGGTATCGATGAGCAGGCCCCAGCGTTGCAGTGTGCTGACGGCTTCCTCGGGTGAACGCGCGGTCGCCAGGTCGATCAGGCGCAGACCCGGGGCGAGCGTGGCGGCGGCAACGGCCGCGCCGCTTACTCCTAGAAATTCTCGTCGACTGAGACTCATGGCGCTTTACCCGTAGAGGCTGGTGCTTGTTTTATGGCAGGAACGGTTGTCACCATCTGGCCCAGCTGCTCCGGCGACTTTGCGTCGACCGTTGCCTTGTCCTGGTTGGCGGCAGTCTTTTCCCCTGTCGCGGTGTGACAACTGAAGCAGTCGATGCTGACAGCCGCATAGCTGTGGCAGGAAGCGCAGAAGCCATCCTTGCCGAGTACGCTGTTGGTCTTCGAATTGGCGTGGCAATTGACGCAGTTTTTGAGGCTGTATTTCTCCGTGCGCACGCCCTGGTGCACGGTCTTGTCACGTTGGTGCAGGATGAACTTCATGTGGTCACGCTTCATGACGTCTTCCGGCTCCACGCACTCACCTTCTTTTTCGATGATGATGGTGGGTTGTGCCACGCGCGAGATTTTTTTTGTCGCATGATCAGCGTCGGCATGCGCGCTACCCGTTATGGCTGCGGCAAACAAGCCGCCGGCAGCCAGCACGGAAACCAGCCAGGCAGTACGATGAAGCATTGGGTTGGAGTTCAACATTTTCCCCGCTCAGCCTGTACGTTGGATATTAATGACCGCCCATGCCCATCTTGATGTAGCCGGTGGGGCAGACGTCTGCGCAAATATGGCAACCGATGCACAGGTCGTAATCAGTGTAGACATAACGCCCCATGGTGGCCTCGGCCTTCGGCGTGCGCTTGACGGCGATCTGCGGACAGTAGATGACGCAGTTGTCGCACTCGAAGCACAGTCCGCAACTCATGCAGCGCTTGGACTCCGCGACGGTTTCCTTTTCATCCAGTCCCTTCATGCGCTCATGGAAATGTCCAAGCACCTCGTTGGCGTCGGGCACTGACTCCGTGCGCAGGTGACGGGCCTCATAACCAAAGTGGCCGAGGAACAATTCGTCTGCCTGCACGACTTCCGCCGCGGAGCGGTCTTCGTAGTTGTGCACCGCGAAACCGCCCACGCCCTTGCCCTGTTCCGCCGTGCCACGCAGGCCACGGTCGATGGGACGTTCGTCTTCCGGACCCGCCGGATGGAATTCTTTCGGCGTCAGGTTGGTTTCCTGCAGTTTGGCCAGCAGGTTGAAGTGGTGTACGTCCACCTTCGGGCGCTTGGCCATGTCCTGTTTGTTCAGGTAGTGGTCGATGCTGTCGGCGGCGATGGAGCCCTGACCGATGACGGTGGTCAGCAGGTGCGGACGGATGATGTCGCCGCAGACAAAGAAACCTTCCTTGCCCGGAATCTGGTAGAACTTGTCGGCGTTGATCAGACCCTTGCCGTTATCGAAATCTTCGATGCCCCTGAAGTCACCGAACTGGCCGATGGCGGAGACTATCAGATCCGCTTCCAGATCCCGCTCCGTTCCCGGCTTCTCCACCGGTTTGCCGGTGGAGTAGTCGAGTTCGATAACACGCAGCGCCTTGGCGCGGCCCTTGTCGTCGAGTATCACGGCGACCGGTGAAAGCGCGCCGGTGATGGTGATACCTTCACGCTGGGCATCGTCCAGCTCGTGTTTGGCGGCATTCATCTTTTCCAGCGGCTGGCGCGAGATAAGCAATACCTCGGCGCCTTCTTTCTTCGCCGTCATCGCGACATCATGCGCGGTCTGGCCGAGCACGACGTACTCCGGACGCTCGCTTTCCTTCATGTCCTTGATGTAACCGAGACGTCGCGCGACCGAGGCCACGTCGATGGAGGTATCACCACCACCGACCACGACCACACGGCCGGAAACGGCCTGCAGGCGGCCCTGGTTGAAGGCCTCAAGGAAGGCTACGCCGCTGATGCAGTTGGTCGCCTCGGCACCGGGAACCGGCAGGCCGCGTCCGGAGGAACAGCCGATGGCGAACAAAACGGCGTCATTGTCCTTCTCCACGTCCTTCAGCAATACATCCGTGCCGATGCGGGTCTTCATATGGACCTTCACGCCCATGTCGATGATGCGATTGATTTCGCCATCGAGGACTTCGCGTGGCAGACGGTAGCCGGGAACGCCATAGCGTGCCATGCCACCCAGGAACTCATGGTTGTCGTACAACGTTACGGCATGACCCTTGCGGCGCAGCTGGTAGGCCGCCGACAGGCCGGATACGCCGCCGCCGATGATGGCGACTTTCTTGCCGGTTTCCGTGGCCGCCGGCTTGAAGGTGAGCTTGTTCTCCAAACCGTAATCGCCAATGAACTGTTCTACGGCATTGATGCCTACATAGTCTTCCACCGAGTTACGGTTGCAGCCGGTCTGGCACGGCGCCGGGCACACACGGCCCATCATGGAGGGGAAGGGGTTGGCGTCGGTGGCGCGGGTGAAGGCGTACTCCTGCCACTTCACGTCTTTCGTCGGCTTTTCGATACCGCGCGCGATGTTCAACCACCCGCGGATGTCTTCACCCGCCGGGCAGCTGGCCTGGCACGGCGGGGTCTTGTGCACGTAGGTCGGGCACTTGTCCGTCTCATCGGCCATGAAAATCTGTTCCTGGAACGTGTCCCACTGGTGAACACCGTCTTCGTACTTGCGGAAGGTGAGCTTCTGTCCTTCCTTAGTTTTATCTGCGGGAGTAGCCATCGTTCGATCTCCAGTTTAACCGCGCAATACGGCAGTTTTAAAATTGATATTGACCACAAACATTATTCTTTTCCACCCAGTACGATGGCCTTGCTGACCAGGCCGTGCACGCTGCCGATCATGTCCATCGGCTGCTTATAGTAGGGCAGTACCTTGCTGAATTGGCTCTTGCAGATCGCACAGATCGCCGCGAGATAATTCACGCCATGTTCTTCCACCACCTGATGCAGCGCCTGCATGCGTGGCAGGGCGCCCTTGACGCGCAGCTCCAGGAGGTCGTCGGTCAGCAGACCGCCGCCGCCGCCGCAGCAGAAGGTGTTTTCGTGGATAGTATCCGGTGCCATGTCGTGAAAGTGATTGACGCTGGCCTGGATTACGGCGCGCGGGATGACGAACTGGCCACCCGGCATGTCGCCCATACGCGAGGCGCGCGAGACATTGCACGAGTCGTGGAAGGTGACGATCTTGTCGTCGTTCGCCGACTTGTCGAGCTTGAGGGCGCCGCGCTGTATCAGGTCGTAGGTGACTTCACAGATGTGCTGCGGCACCGGATAGTTCTTGTCGAGGAAGTCGAACGGCCCAATGAGCGTGTTCCAGAAGCTATAGGCGACGCGCCAGGCGTGACCGCATTCACCCACGACGATGCGTTTGACACCCAGATCCAGTGCCGCTTCGCGCACGCGCAGGGCGACTTTCTGCAGGTTCTGATGATTGCCGATGAACATGGAGAAGTTCGCGGCCTCCGAGGCATACGAACTCAGGGTCCAGCTGATGCCCGCCTGGTGAAAGACCTTGCCGTAGCCGATGAGGCCGTCGATGTGCGGTTCGGCGAAGAAATCCGCCGACGGGGTGATGAGCAGGACCTCGGCGCCTTTGACATCCACCGGGTAAAGCACATCGACGCCGGTCTCGTCTTTGACGTCCTCTTCCAGGCCTTTCAGCGTGTCGCGCAACGCCGCTTCCGGCAGACCGAGGTTGTTACCGATCTTGTGCAGTTTGACGATGATCTCGTTGGAATATTTCTGGCCAACGCCGACGGCGTCCATGATATCGCGCGCCGCCATGGAGATTTCCGCGGTGTCGATGCCATAAGGGCAGAACACCGAGCAGCGGCGGCACTGGGAGCACTGATGGAAATAACTGTACCAGTCGTCCAGGACTTCCTTGGTCATCTCCGCCGCACCCGTCAGGAAATTGGGGAAATATTTTCCCGCAAAGGTGTAATAACGGCGGTAGACCTTGCGCAACAGGTCCTGGCGCGCGACCGGCATGTTCTTCGGATCGCTGGTGCCGAGGTAATAATGGCACTTGTCGGTGCAGGCGCCGCACTTCACGCAGGAATCGAGAAAGACCTTGAGGGCGCGTGACTCGCTGACCAGTTCGCCGAGTTTCTTCACGGCCACGTCTTGCCAGTTCTCCACCAGCTCGCCGGGGAAACCCAGGGGGGTGTTGTGCTCGGCCTTGGCCAGGAACGGCTTGCTGTGCGCCATGGTTCCCACCTGGACGAGCGGGATGACCGGGTACTCACCAATAGCCGGTGTCTCGAAATTAGCCAT
>JANNJF010000768.1:0-1912 GCA_031405715.1 Gammaproteobacteria bacterium
GAGGCCGCGGGATGACCGAACGCGATGTTCGCCGCGACCGAATTGCTGAAGAGAAAACTCTCCTGAAACACGACAACCGCAACCCCGAGAACTACTTCGCCGAGGTGGAGCAGGCGGCATTCGAACCGGGCAACTCCCCGCCCGGCATGGGTGCCTCGCCCGACAAGATGCTGCAGGCGCGATTACTCTCGTATCCGGACGCGCACCGTTATCGTATCGGCATCAACTACGCGGCACTGCCGGTCAACAAGCCGCGTTGCCCCGTGCACAGCTATCACCGCGATGGGCACATGCGCTTTGACGGCAACGCTGGCGGTGCGCCGGTCTATCAGCCGAACAGCTTCGGCGGGCCGGTCGAGGACCCGAGCGTGAAGGAGCCACCCCTCAGGATCAGCGGCAACGCCGACCGCTACGACCACTGGGTCGGCAACGAGGACTACTGGACGCAGCCCGGTAACCTGTTCCGCTTGATGAACGCCGAGCAGCAGCAGCGCCTGATCGGTAATCTGGTGGGCGCCATGCAGGGTGTGTCGCGCGCGATCCAGCTGCGGCAGGTCCGCCACTTCTACAAGGCGGACACGGCCTATGGCGAAGGCGTGGCCAAGGGCCTGGGTATCGACGTGAAGGATGTAAAGGCGGCGTAAGCAGCAGACGCGCGGGGTGAAGGCCCTGCGCGTTCTGGCTTTGGGTGCAGCGTGACGTTTTGAGGGCCGGGACTTGCAGCGCAACATGTGTTACTGCAATCCCCGGCCCTCAAGTATTAATGCATCTGGAAGAACGGCGGTATCTCGCGATCGCCGTTGATCATATGTTCCGGCGGTGCATCGGGATCCAGACAGGCATGCACCCCCGCGAAGGGGCCATCCGGGTTAAGCTCAAACATCCACAGATGCAGCATCCAGAAGTTCGACCACGCATTGTTATAGGAACCGATGCCGGTCTTCCCCAGTGACGGCAGCGCCTGACACTCCGCAAAGGACAGGTGCTGATGCACCACGTACTGCAGTCCGGCGCCGTGATCTTCAATCACCGCGCACAGGCCGGCATGGGGATGCCAGTTCTCGTGCTCGCTGCTGAAGAAGCGGGGTGGCATGGTTTCGAAGGCCTGTACTCGTTTTGTCTCCCAGACCCCGCCCGGCGTCGGGTAATCCAGGGTACTCAAACCGCTCGCCGCGGTCGGATCTGCAAACAGCGGCTGTGCCCGACTACCCCAGAACATGCCCCACACACCGTCGGCGCGCAGCGGCACGTTGAGCCCATCCGCGCGCCGCCTGTCCGCGGGTATCGCCCCTTGAGTCGCCGCCGCACCGCTCTGATTCAACCAATGCACACCGTGGCCACGCAGGGACTGCGTACCGGGAAGAAAGCCGAGGAGGGCCAGTTCCCCGGGGGAGTCTACGTGCTGGAAATGACCGAAATCCTTGAAGGCCTGCGCCAGCTCCCGGTCGAAGGCGGTGCTGGCCTTGCCCAGGTCACGGAACGCCAAAACCATATCCCCCCGGTCCAGGACATGGTCAGCATTACGATCAAAAAAGGCGTAATACGTACCGGTTCTTTTAGCCGCCAGTAATATCCACAGGTCACGATATTCGACGCGTCCATTACCGTCGAAATCAGCGACGGACAGTAATGGCCGCGCGGGATCGCCGCACTGAGCGCCAGCGTGATGCTCAGTGGCGCGTGCCGACACAGGCATAGCCAATGCGAAGACAAGAATAGAGAAATACCATTTCATGTGAACCTCCTTGTGGTAGTTGATAGCTTACTGCCTCGTGGGCATAAGATTATTATTCTGGCTCAACGCGGAATCGTGTGGGTGATTTTTGCATGTTTTGGGAGCTCCGGCAGAAAGTGAGTAATAATCTTCATGCCCAAATACTGTTCGTCGCGGAAGCCATACGCTTTGCGCTGG
>JANNJF010000769.1:0-1735 GCA_031405715.1 Gammaproteobacteria bacterium
CGCTCCCGCTGCCCGTGGCAGGACTGGCGGCTTCCCGGGCACAGATCGCAGAGTCCCGCGATTTCCAACTAGGCTTGCTGGGTCGCGCGCTCTACAATTTCTTTCTATTCCTATCTTACATCCCACCGACCCCGATAATAGGCTGGGGAATGGGATTGGGTGGTAACGCCGGCCACCTGGCCAAGGACATCACACTGCCCATGTCTGCTGAGGATGACTGGTCCAGGCAGATCGTAGATATCGGCCCGGTTTTTGGTTTGCTGTACATTACTTTTCGAGTGACCTTTTTCATTATTCTTGGTCTCCGGTCCGTGGGTGCGACACGTCGTAGCGGTCAGGCCCTGCCCGTTGTTCTTTTTGGTTTTATTGGGATTACTTTACTCTTTGGCCAGATCACTGGACAGGGTGCGGCAAATGGATATGCGTGGATATTCGTTGGCCTGCTAATGGCGTCAATTAATCTGAGTGGCCAGAAGATGGATGAGCAAACCCGGGGAGAAACACCCAAGAAAGTTGCACGCGCGAAACAGCCGTGAGATGAGTAAATGGCAGATAGTAACTGTGTTCGTGCGCACCATAGCACGCAGTTTGATTTGGTCTGCTACTTGCTTTTGTGAGAGCCAGAGGGAGACACCTTGCATATAAGTAATTTGACGTTAACACCGGCAACTGGAAAAAAACTTGAACGTAATGATGCCTCGGTTCTAGTTGTCAGTACGGCTAATCCTGAAGTAGATTATCTGGCTTTGGCATTAGCACAATCAGGGTGTTTATTCCGTTACGTCAGGCGCTACGCGAATAAAAATCGCCTCTGGGAGAAAGCAATTTCTCGCGTTCCGGGATTTGGCAACCGTTACAATCGCACGCTGGGGCGTCGCTACCTACCTGATGGACTGAGCTCGAATCTGGTAGAGACAGCGGGTTTTGTAGAGGATTTCTCCGCGGCCATTGTTTCCCGAATGGGTGTATTTTCCAGTGAAACACGTACGCGTTGGGTGGACGAGCTAATAATGAGGCGCGACCTTAGGTTGGCCCGAGCGGGGCACCAATTGGCGGGTCATGTGAAGGCCGTTATTGCTAACTACACTGTAGGCCTTCCTGCATTCAAAATTGTAAAAGCCTACGGTGGCAAGACAATACTAAACTACCCCATCGCCCACCACCGTTATGCGACAAGGCTGCTACAAGAGGAGGCTGAGCGCGAGCCGGAGTTTGCGGCTACCTTAAGTGGACATGAGCATTCCGATGAATTGACAGCTACATTAAATGCGGAATGTCAGCTTGCGGATCGAATACTGGTAGGATCGACTTTTGTCAGGGATTCGTTCATTGCGGAGGGCATACCTGCGGAGAAGCTTGCTGTCGTCCCTTACGGCGCGCGGGTCACGTTGTTTAATCCGCCTGAAGAAGACAGGCGTGATGGGAATTTTCGCGTGCTTTTCGTGGGACAAATCGGTTTGCGCAAAGGGGTCCCCTATCTCTTGCGTGCCTTTAAAGCCTTCAAAGGACCCGGAACCGAGCTTACTTTAGTGGGCAATTTTGTGAATACAGCCTCACCATTCGAGCCATACCGTGACATATTCACGCATGTTTCACATGTACCGCAAGCTGTATTGAGGGAAATATATCGTCAGTCGGACGTGTTTGTCTTCCCAACGTTGCTAGAAGGGATGCCGATGGTGATAGTTGAAGCCATGGCAGCCGGACTGCCAGTCATCGTCACTCCTAACGGTCC
>JANNJF010000770.1:0-1066 GCA_031405715.1 Gammaproteobacteria bacterium
CGGCTTTGGCCTTGATAATATCTTTGTTCTTAGAGCGGCGCGCAGCAGCTTTTACCTTGACAATATCTTTGTGATTAGAGTTATAAGCGGCATTTATGGACTTAATTTTATCGGTGTTATTGGCGCGCCACGCGGCTTTTATGGCCTTAATTTTCTCCAGGTTATTAGCGCACCACACGGCATTTCTGGCATTATTGCAGGGCCGACAGTATCTACCGTCGAACAAAATACCGCACTTTTTACAATTTCTAAGCTTATACATTCCGACCTCTATGATGGATATCAACGGGCGTCTGCTGACCGACCATTTTTGATAATTCTATGAGGAATCACATATTGTAGTGCCGCCGTCACGAGCACAACGGAAGCTGCGACTATGGCATCAGGTACTTCAATAGACACTATAAGTGAGAAAACCCACCATATCATAGTGCATGCTGCCCCAGCCAGCGCGCCGATACCCACACTTGTCTGTGCTGAGAATCCGTTTACGATATCCTTCATTTTTTAACCTCAGCGTATTCCTTCCGCAGCATTTCCAGTGTGGCGCCACCCAGATACTGGCAGTGTGGTCGGTCTATCAGAGTCTTCCAGCGTCCACCCCACTCCAGGCCGACCGATTCAGCTATTATGCCACATTTTAACCATAGCTCGCTGTCAACGCCTTTATATCCCCACACCGGCTTGCCGTTGCGAGTCGGAACAAAGTCGAAGGCGCGCCCGTAATTGTGGATAGAATCGCCCCCCTTTGCGTTCGTTACCTTTTTACCTGGAGATGTTCTTCCTTGGGCATAAAGAGCATCCTGTGACTCAAAATCACGATAGGTGGTGGTAATTATAACGTCAACCCCAGTAAGATTGCATGCCCCTATAAACGCATGGCACCTTGAGGCTACAGCGGGGAGAAGATCGTTGATGTTTCTTGAGTTTATCATTGGAGTTCTACGCCGGTAAAGTACCCTATAATTGTATACGAGCGCTTGTCAAAGCCGAGGAACACGTCCTTGAACTGGTTCATGCCGGCGTTGGTGAACAGCAGCGTCGGGTCGTCGCCGGGCACCACCGG
>JANNJF010000771.1:0-2572 GCA_031405715.1 Gammaproteobacteria bacterium
GTACTTGATCGCGCGTGAACTCGCCGGTAGCGCGCCCTACTTCCTGTCGCATGGCACAGCACTTGAACTGCACCGCGTAGTGCCGCGGCCCTCAGTAAACACTTGGCACTTCCGTGTGCAAAGTGCCTTCGGTCTCGCGGCGTATTCTTTGCCCCGACCGTCCTGCGGCTGGGAAACGCCACAATGACTCTACGCTGGGTCCCTACCCAGCTATCGGGGGCTTCTCGCCATCGCTTTGCTCTCCCTGGCTCGGCGTTCGAAATAATCGGGGATGCCTTAATAGCTATGAGGCCTCTTGCTTTTATGCGTAAGCCAAAATTGCACGGAAAAGACGGCCCGTCAATTACCGGCGTACAACACGCGGAGCGCACGCCCTCGATCTGCTACCGGTATTGCGTTCAGGCCGGCGAAGAACTTGATAGCTGCATTGCAGGTCAAGACTGGCGGACTGCGCCGACGAGCAGCCTCGTCGGAAATTACTACGAGTTGCTCTTGCGTCATGCCTGCAGCAGCACGCTGTGCGACGCGCTCGACAGCTTGCTGGCTGGGCTTGATGCCACGTGCTGCGTCGGCCTCTCGGAGCATCTTCGTCATCAGGGCCACCTCGCGCTTGGTCAACTCTGGCGGTAAGTTGCCGACAACGGTCATCGGCCGACCTGATGGAAATGCCATCTCGACGCAAGCCGTGACGTCACGCTCGCGTAGGGCTTCAAGCTGCTCCTGCATCAATGCTTGGTAGGCCACGAGGGTCTCATCGCTGGCCAAGGGCAAGAATCGCGGCAGCGCGGCGGTGAGTTGCGCGCGAGCCGCGGTTGTTACCTCAGCGTCGGTTGCGCCTTGCTGCATCTTGCCCCAGGCTGCTTCCATCAGGTTATTAAAGTCTTTCGGGGAACGCTCTGCCAAGACGGCAAACAACTCGATCTTCTTGAATTCTGCGACGAGTGCCTCTTTAGATCGAACAGCGGTGGACATAGCTGCCGTTTCTCCGCCCATGCTCCTGCGCGTCAGCACGCCTGTTGTCAGCAGGACCTCGTGCGGTGGGTACCACATCTTGCCGTGCGGGGTGTCGAGCGCCCGACGCACGAACGAGTCAGGCAGTCCGGCATCGCGGTAGAGGGTCCTCAGTTGAGCGGTTTCCTCTGACGAGGGTACGGTGTCCATGCTTCCAACGCTGCGACTGGCATGAAACCCGATCCTTGCCGCGGGAGCAGCCGCGCGCTCTTTGCCTGCAAGGAATGCGATCGTGCAAGCCGATGCGCAATAACCTTCGACGTACGTGTTCAGCCCACGCTTGCGGATCACGTCTGCCAGCATCTGACCCTCGCGAACCCAGCCACCCTCTGAAGAGAACACCACGGTGGTGACCGCGGGAGCCATCTGTAGGGCTTGGTCGAGCTGCTCGGCGCTGCCGTCGTTGATTCCTCCAGACAGCAAGAGCGAGCGGCCATCGGCCCGCACCTCCAACTTCGAGCTCGGACCAAGCTGCGCCCCCGTTGCGACCCGGATGTGTTCCTGAAGGGTTGGCATCATGTTGCCAACGTCGCCGAACGTTCTTAGAAAGCCCAAGACGATCATGAACTTTGCTGCTGTAGCCCAGCCCGACTTGCCACCGCGCTGAACGTGCTTGTTCGCTGATGCCCAGGTGCCGGCTACAGCCCAGAACCAAGCCGTGATGCCAAGCGTCGTGACGAACAGAAAGCCTGCCGAACCATAGCGAGCAGGAAAGTTCTCGCCAAGCCATGGCAGCAGCATGATCCCTACCACTGGGGCGAACAGCGACACCAATAGCGTGTTGACCCAGTAAGACTGGGCCAACGAGTAGTCACCGTTGTAGTGCCGACGAAAGAAAGCGAGCGGCCCCTTGTATTCCGGAACCGGAGCACCGCCTGGCACCTGAAGCATCGCTGGCACATTGCGGGCGTCTCGTCTCACTTTCGCCCAGATTAGACCGCCAATCAACAGAACCAGCAGAAGCGGCAGAAGGCTCAGAAAACTACCTGTGTTCATTTTGCTACTCCCTGGGTTACAGCAGAAAAGGGGACGCTACCTTTCACTTCTTTTATTTCTAGAAAAATAGGGTAGCGTCCCCAATGGCAGAGCAATTGATTGGTTTCTCCAACCGCCATCGTGGTTCGGTGGCCTGAGGGTTGTGGTGTGCCAGGGAGAGGGGATTGCCTCAGCGGCAAAAGGCGCTGTCTCTCGATGACTCAGGTAGTGACGTCAGGCGCTGACTGAGTGTTATGAATGGACAGACACTGTGTTTGCTAGTACCCCGTCAAATAAGTTTTTCCGTAGGACCGCCAGCGCCAGTGTAGTGCGCTCTACGGTCTGACACTTATATTTTCCATGCGTCCATCTCTTACGCTCAAAACCCAGGGTCCCTTCTCCCTCTGGGAGAAGGACAGGATGAGGGGCAAGGCCTGAAGCTCCCCCTCACCCTAACCCTCTCCCCCGAAGTGCGCGGGGGAGAGGGGACTTGTTCTGAGGTTCTCTGGGGATACGGAAAAACGTATTTGACGGAGTACTAGCGCCATTTCCTCCCCCTTCTTTCTCGCGCCCACCGCCAAGGACG
>JANNJF010000772.1:0-2447 GCA_031405715.1 Gammaproteobacteria bacterium
CTCGGCCAGCGCCCGCGCCGGGTGATCGATCAGCTCTGGTGCGGCTCGGTCATCGCCCATCGCCGGATCATAGCGGCGAGGCTCTGCCCAAGGAACAATAATAGATCGGCCCCGTGCGGGGTTTCGAGCGATTGCGCGCCGACCGTTTTGGCCTGCCCAACCAGCCACGCAAGTGGCCACGTCAACTGCATGCCCGGCTGGTGGACAACCTGTCGCGTGCCGGCGCCGCGGTGGTAGGTTTTGACATCCATTTCGAAGAACCACGGGACCCGGCGCAAGACCAGCTATTCGTACAGGCTGTGCAACGGGCCGGCAACGTGGTGCTGTTCGAATATTTAAGGAAAGACACGCACCCCCTCACCGATGCCGCGGGGCGGAATAGCGGTGACGTAGTGACCGAGCGCCGGGTTCCGCCGTTTCCCGCACTGGCCCAGGCCGCCGCCGCCACGGCACCGTTTCCCCTACCCAAGGTCCCGGTGAAGGTCAGTCAGTTCTGGTTGTACAAGGACGGCGCTGGCGATGCGGCCACCTTGCCGGTGGTGATGTGGCAGCTGCGGACCCTCGCCCTCTACCCGGAACTGCTGCGTCAGCTGCGGGCCGTCAGCCCCGCGGCGTCACAGCTGCCGTCCGATGCCGAAAGCCTGCGGCGCGCGGGCAATCTGCGTTCCGTCATGGAGCCGTTGCGCGCGCTCCTGCGACAACCGCTGGTAGGCGCGCAGGTGCGCGCGCAACTGGCGGCCGACACCACGCTGTCACCCGCTACGCGTAAAATGCTCAGCGCCCTGGTGCAGGTCTATCAAGACGAGGACAGCCGCTATCTCAACTTTTACGGCCCGCCGCACTCCATCACGACGCTGCCGTACTATGCCGTCTGGCAGGCGGACGCCAGCCCCGGCGCACCCATGCTCGACCTGCGCGGCAAGATGGTTTTCGTCGGTTTCTCCGAGAGCCAGCAGCCGGAGCAGCAGGACGGTTTCTATACCGTCTACTCCCAGGCCACGAGCGGTTTGGATATCAGCGGGGTGGAGATCGCCGCCACCGCCCTGGCGAATATGCTGGAGGACAACCCGGTGCGCCCCCTCGGGTCGGCCGCGCAGTTCGCGTTGCTCCTGGGCTGGGGTCTGCTCGTCGGCACCATCGCCCTGTTCTGGCGCGTCGGCCTCTGCAGCGCGGTGCTGACGGCGCTGGTCCTGGTTTATCTGCTGGTGGCCTTCGGGCTGTTTACCCGTCACGCCCTGTGGCTGCCGCTGGTTCTGCCCCTGGGGCTGCAGCTGCCGGCGGCGCTGTTGGCCGGATCGTTGTGGCACTACCGCGACGTGGGACGCGAGCGCAACCGTATCCGCCAGGCCTTTCGCCATTACCTGCCCGAGCGCGCGGTGGCGGCGCTGGCACGCGACCTCCGCGCCGCGCCCGGGGGTGAACTCATGCACGGCGTGTGCCTGGCCACGGACGCCGCGCAGTATTCGACCCTCGCGGAACACATGCCGCCGCAAGAGCTCGCGGCGCTCATGAACCGTTATTACGAGCTTTTGTTTCAGCCGGTGCGTCAGCATCAGGGCTTCGTATCCGACATCGTGGGTGACGCCATGCTCGCGGTGTGGGCGCAGGTGCAACCGGATGCGTCCCAGCGGGCGCAGGCGTGTCGCGCGGCCCTCGACGTGGCCCGTGCGGCGGAGGGTTTCAGTCAGTCCATCAAGTCCGTGGAGTTTGCCACACGCCTCGGACTGCACGCCGGGACCATCATGCTCGGTAACATCGGTACCGTGGATCACTTCGAGTATCGCGCGGTGGGCGACATCGTGAATACCGCCGCGCGGCTGCAGGCGCTGAACAAGGTTCTCGGTACCCGTATCCTGGCATCGCATGAAACCACCGAGGGCCTGGACGAGTTTATGCTGCGTCCCCTGGGTCTGTTCCGGGTACCGGGCAAGACCCGGCCAACCGCGGTGGTGGAGTTATGCGGCTATACGCGGGAGGCCACGGACAACCAGCATGTGTTGCTTAAGGATTTCGCCGCGGCACTGGGGCAATTCACGCGCGCTGATTTTGCCACGGCGCGCAACGGTTTTGAGCAGTTGCTGCAGCGCTTTCCCCTGGATGGACCCTCTGGTTATTACCTGGGTCTGTGCGAGCGCTATCTCGCCAAACCCCCCGGCCCCGGGTGGGATGGCGTGGTGACGGTGACGGAACATCGGACACGCCGGCGAATAGCAGCATTGCCTGATGTATAGGTAGTGGTCGATGCTCCAATACGGTGCGCATTGATAGATTGACATCCAAGGCCACGTATCGCAATAATGCCACAAAATACGAAGTGCGTAGAATACGAAGGGCGTAGTTAGAGAAGCAGGTCTGGATGGCCGACAGTCGCACCGCCACCCGGGTATGCCTGTCCAATATCTTATAGCCGCCGACCTGTTCAGGTTTTCAGGCGCACTACTAGCTTC
>JANNJF010000773.1:0-7247 GCA_031405715.1 Gammaproteobacteria bacterium
ATTGGGGGAGACGGGCACGTTGAGGGTGCTGCTGACACCGGTGTTGTCGATGTCCGGAATCGAGGCGCCGACACTTACCGCGGTAGGTGTGTAGATGCGCTCCTGGCCCAGGTTCGTCGCCCAGCCGGTTGCCGCCGCCACGGCCGCAGCGGCATCCACCACGCCGAATCCGTAGCGGTGATGCACGTGCAGGCCGGCCCCATTGTCGGTCCAGCCGGCGGTATCGGCGGCATCGTTCTTACGTGCCGTCTGCGCCAGGATCTGTCGCACATCGCGCCAGCCGAGATTCGGGTTGGTCTGCAGCATCAAGGCCACCACCCCGGCCACGGTGGGCGTGGCGGACGAGGTGCCGGTGAAGGTGTTGGTGTAGCTGGGGTTGGAGTAGTCCGGTGCTGCGCCACTGGTGTTGAAGCCGAGAGCGCCGGTGCGGTCGGTGGTGGTGATCTCGATGGTGGCATCGCTCGACGGTGCGCAGAGCAGCAAGTTGGCGCCAGCTTCGGAGTAGAAGGAGGCTTGCCCGGTCCTGCCCACGGCGCACACCGCGATCACGCCATGATGATTGGCATAACCGTCGTAGTTGGAGTTATCGACACACGTGAGGCAGTAGGTGGTGGACAAGGGATCACGGTCGCCTTTAGCACCGTTACCTCCTGCCCAGAGATAAATCGTGCCTTTGCCGCTACGCCCGTTGGCGAGGCCGAGGGCGATGGCGGTGTTCCACAAGCTGTCCGTGGCATCCAGGGTGCCGCGGCCATCGACGGGTCCCCAGCTGTTGTTGGAGATGTGTACATTGGGTGATCCGCGGGTGGCGGCATCGGCGACGTTGCTGGTGATGAACAAAGAATCATCCGCGATGAGGTTGTAGCCTACGAGATTGGCACGCGGCGCCACGCCGCGCACGCCGAGGTCGTTGAGGTCGCGCGCAGCCACCACACCGGCGACGCTGGTGCCGTGGTCCCCACCGGTGGGGTTGTTGCTGCCGTTGAGGTAGTTGTGACTCAGCCCCGTGGCCACGTTAGCGGCGAGATCCTCATGATTGATCTCCAGGCCGTCGTCCACCACGGCGATGCGGATACCCTCGCCGCGGCAGGCGTTGGTGTTGCCCGTGACGCAGGGGGCCCAGGCGGGGGCGACGTTGATGTCTTCGCCGACAAAGCCAAGGTTGTTCATGGCGGTACTCTCAAGGTGCCACTGATTGCTGAACAGCGGGTCCGTCACCGCTGCCCCATTGACCGGCGAGGCTGAGTTCTCCATGGATGCCGGACCTTCGCCAGCACCGCCCACGGCGGTGACGATGTAGAAGTAGGGGCCAGTACCGTTCGTGAGGCCACCATGGATCTGGGGCGAGGTCACGGCGCTGATTTTTTTGCCGCTGGAGACGGTCACGCCCGAACTGGTGGACCAATAAAGATTGTACGATTGTGCCCCGGAGGTGGCGGGCCAGGTCAGGGTGATTTTTCCGTCGCCGGGCTGCGCCGTCAGTGATGCCGGCGCCAATACAGGGGCGAAGAAAAGCGGCGTGGCCTTGCCCTTGCCGCCCCCACCGCAGGCCGTCAAGAGGAGCAAAAGCAGGAAGGGGTAATACGACGGTCTAGTTAGGCGCATGCTGGTCTTTCTCACCTCGGAACGGCCCTCGGTTTCGTTTATCTATTGTAGCGGGCATTCCGTTGGCCTTCAGGGATAACAATACTACATTGGTCGGATGAACAGGGTTTTGTCAGTCTCGCGTTGCTATCGCCTGTCTGCCCTCTGACGCCAGCCGTCGCCACGTAGTTGATGGCGGTCAATGCCCGTGGCCCCGGGTTGCGGCAGTATATTGCTTGACAGGCCCATCATAGAAATTTTAGAATTATTCTAAATGAGCACAGGCTGCTTATTTTCCCCCAGACCACACCTTCAAAATGGAGAGTAACCAATGAAAGCATTAAAAGGCAGCAAGACCCACGAGAACCTCAAGGCCGCCTTCGCCGGTGAATCCCAGGCCAACCGCCGTTACCTGTATTTCGCCGCCAAGGCCGATGTGGAAGGCTATAACGACGTCTCCGCCGTGTTCCGTTCCACCGCCGAAGGCGAGACCGGCCACGCCCACGGCCATCTGGAATACATGGAAGCCGCCGGCGACCCGGCCACGGGTCTGCCTATCGGCAGTACCTCGGATAACCTGAAGGCCGCCATCGCCGGCGAGACCCACGAATATACCGACATGTACCCGGGCATGGCCAAGGCCGCGCGCGACGAGGGTTTTGCCGAAGTCGCCGACTGGTTCGAGACCCTGGCCAAGGCGGAGCGTTCCCACGCCAACCGTTTCCAGAAGGCCCTGGACACCCTGGGCAAGTAACAGAGCAGGCGATAGAGCGGGGCCGGTACACCGGCCCCGCTTTCTGCCCGAACTAACAATTTTCGCCGCATCGCCCCAGTCGCGCGCTGACTGGCGCCGGGCGTGGGGCGGCAGCTTAACGAATTCATACGGGGTATTCATGTCCGCTCCCACTCAAGGCAAGCGCGAAGGCAGTCTGGAGGCGCCCACGCGTCACCCCCTCGACTGGAATAACCCGGATTTCTACGACGAGACCTCGCTGTTCACGGAGATGGAGCGGGTATTCGACATCTGTCACGGCTGTCGCCGCTGTTTCAATCTGTGTCAGGCCTTCCCCACGTTGTTTGATGCCATCGATGACTCCGCGACCATGGAGCTGGACGGTGTGGCCAAGCCGGTGTTCTGGCAGGTGGTGGACCACTGCTATCTGTGCGACATGTGTTACATGACCAAGTGTCCGTATGTGCCGCCGCACGAATTCAATCTGGATTTCCCCCACCTCATGCTGCGCGCCAAGGCGGTGAAGTTCAAACAAGGCAAGGTGAAGTCCCGCGACAAGCTGCTCACCAGTACCGACGCCGTGGGTAAATTGGCCGGCATTCCCGTGGTGGTCCACATGGTCAACGCCGCCAACCGCAACGGCGTTTTCCGCAAGGTGTTGGACAAGACTCTGGGTGTGCACCCGCAGGCGCCGGTGCCGGCCTATCACAGTCGTACCTTCCGCAAGCGTTGGCAGGAAGACGCCGCGGCTACCGCCGCCACGCCCACCGCCGCCACTCGGGGCAAGGTGGCGCTGTTCGCCACCTGTTATGGCAACTACAACGAGCCGCATCTCAACGAGGACCTGGTGGCGGTATTCCGTCACAACAATATCGCCGTGATCCTGGCGGAAAAGGAGCGCTGCTGCGGCATGCCCAAGCTGGAGTTGGGGGATCTTGAAGCAGTCAAGCAGGCGAAGGAGGTGAATATTCCGCAGCTCGCCGCCCTGGTGGACGCCGGTTGGGATATCGTCGGTCCGGTACCGTCCTGTGTGCTGATGTTCAAGCAGGAGCTGCCGCTGATGTTTCCCGACGACGCGGACGTCATTAAGGTGCGCGACGCCATCTTCGATCCCTTCGAGTACCTGATGCTGCGCCACCAGGACGGCCTGCTGAAGACGGATTTCAAGAATCACCTCGGCAAGATCGCCTACCACGTGGCGTGTCACCTGCGGGTGCAGAACATCGGTCTCAAGACGCGCGAGCTGTTGCAGTTGATCCCCGGTACCGAGGTCGAGGCCATCGAGCGTTGTTCCGGCCACGATGGTACCTATGCGGTGAAGAGCGAGTTCCGCGACGCCTCCATGAAGATCGCCCGCCCGGTGATCAGCCGGGTCGAGGCGGCTGCGGCGGATTACTACACCAGCGATTGCCCCATGGCTGGTCATCAGATCGAGAGTGGTCTGGAAACACCGCGCGCCCCGATCCATCCCTTATCGCTGCTGCGTAGCGCCTACGGCATCTGAGCGGTAATGAATATGATACTTCTGTGCCGCCAAGACGCCAAGCACGCCAAGCACGCCAAGCACGCCAAGCACGCCAAGCACGCCAAGCACGCCAAGAAAGACTCATTTCAACCAGAACAAACTTGGCGTGCTTGGCGTCTTGGCGGTTAATGTCTTTTTGTTGGAATCTTATAGGAGATTTTCATGGCAAATGAAGGCTATCACGAAAGCGAATTGAGCGACGCCACCCGCGACATGCACCGGGCTATCGTCTCCCTCATGGAGGAGCTGGAGGCGGTGGACTGGTACAACCAGCGCGTCGATGCCTGCAAGGACCAGGACCTGCGCGCGATCCTGGCGCACAACCGCGACGAGGAAAAAGAGCACGCCGCCATGGTGCTCGAATGGATCCGCCGCCGCGACCCGCGCTTCGATAAGGAGTTGCGCGATTACCTGTTTACCGACAAACCCATCGTCGCCCTGGAAGGCCAACACAAGCCCTGAGGAGCGATGCCATGAGAACCGACAGCATGCAGAAACTGACCCGTGACAAACTCTATTCCCTCGAAAAATACGCCGAGGTGCGCAACGACTTCCGCGCCAAGGTCATTGCCCACAAGCAGAACCGTCAGGTGCACATCGGCCCGCACGCCAGCCTGTACTTCGAGGATTTCCTCACCATGCAATACCAGGTGCAGGAAATGCTGCGGGCGGAGAAAATTTTCGAGGCCGCGGGCATCGATGAGGAACTCGCCGCCTACAACCCGCTGATCCCCGACGGCAGCAACTGGAAGGCGACCTTTATGCTGGAGTACAGCGACGAAAACGAGCGCCGCGTCGCCCTGGCCAAGATGAAGGGCATCGAAGACAAGGTATGGGTGCGGATCGCCGGATTTGATCGGGTGTGGGCCATTGCCGACGAGGACATGGAGCGCGACAACGAAGAGAAAACGTCCGCCGTGCATTTTCTGCGTTTCGAGCTCACTCCGCAGATGATCCAGGCGGCGAAGTCCGGTGGCGGTATCGGCATGGGCATCGAACACCCGGCCTACACCCATCAGGTGGACCCGTTGCCAGCGGATAAGCGCGCCGCCCTGATGCAGGACCTGGCCAGTTAGCCGTAGGGTGGGTGGCGCCCACCCTGCAAATATCGGAAAGGCATTGTTGAGAGTGCTTGCCAGCCATTTCTGGCGGATGGACTTGAAAAGGAGGTGCAGCGGAGAAATGGAAATTGCAGGACGTATTTCGAGTTGTCGAGTGCCAGAGGTTTGATAGGTTCAATACAACGGAGGTGTAAGATGACGCAGTCAGCAAACGCTAGTCGATATATGCCCACAGGCATATTCACGCTCACGCTGTTCGGTTTGATGTTGCTGGCCCCGGCCCACGCCGAGGAATCCCGCGGCAAAACCAGTTATGCGCCGGTCGCTATCACGGAGGATTTCGCCAAGACCATGGCGCGCATGAAAGCCGAAAAACCCAAGATCATGGCGCGGCAGAATGACCTGCTGAAGGAGCGCTATGATCTCAGCGATCGCCCGGCCAAGGGCACGACCATGTCTGGCGGGAAGCCCATCCAGGAAGGCGTGCGTGTCAAACTTCCCGCGGGCATGACCTGGGAGAAGCTCGCGGCCATGACTCCGGATGAGATCCGGCAAAAGGATGCCTGGCCGGCGGGGCTGTTTCCGCTGCCGCACCCCAATCACCCGGAAGGGGGCATGGTCTTCCCGGCGTTTCACATCAAGGAGATCAAGAAACAGGAGGCGCGCGATCTCACCCGCTTCGACCTGGACTTCGATCTGCCGGACCGCTTCCTGCCCGAGTTCCCGGCACCCATGTATCTGACCACGCGGCCGGACCTTGGCGATGTCTCCCAGGGAAAGCTGGTGACTATCGACAATTATTATGAGCTGTTCAACGGGATACTGAACCCCAAGCAGATCGAAGGTGTGCGGCTGCTGGTGACGCCGTTCCCGCAGCAACAGTTCAACCAGACCGAAGACCGGCGCACGGAACGCCCGAGCCGCGGCGTGGTCTGCTTCGACTGCCACGCCAACGGCCATACCAACGCCGCCACCCATCTGGCGGGGGACGTGCGGCCGCAGGGGTTCCGCCACCGCATCGATACGCCCAGCCTGCGCGGCGTGAACATCCAGCGCCTGTTCGGGTCGCAGCGGGCGCTGAAATCGGTGGAAGACTTTACCGAGTTCGAACAGCGCGCCGCCTATTTTGACGGCGACCCGGTGATCGCCACCAAGAAGGGTGTCAATATCCTGGAGCGCGGCAGTCAGGTGCATTTCATGGCGGAGTTCCAGGAGCTGTTGGATTTCCCGCCGGCGCCCAAACTGGGCGTGGATGGCAGGCTCGATCCGCGCAAGGCCAGCGAATCCGAGTTGCGCGGCCAGGCGGTGTTCTTCGGCAAGGGTCAATGTTCCACCTGCCACGTACCGCCGTATTACACCGACAACACCATGCACAATCTCAAGGTGGAGCGGTTCTTTAAACCACGCACGATCAATGGGCGCTATGCCAATCAGGATGGCCCCATCAAGACCTTCCCGCTGCGCGGTATCAAGGACTCCCCGCCCTACCTGCACGATGATCGTCTGCTGACCCTCGAGGATACGGTGGAATTCTTCAACCTGATTCTCGAGACCAAGTTGAACGAACAGGAGAAGAAAGACCTGGTGTCGTTCATGCGGGTGTTATAGAGATCGAGATGAATGCCGGCCCGGTAGGCGGGTTGCCGCCTACCGGGCCTTTTTGCCCATTCGTTTGCGCGTATCGCCTGCGCCCGCATTGCAGGCTATAATCCCGGCCCAATGCAGATCCTGATTTATCCATCCATCGCCGCGTCTGAACGGTCAGGCGAACGCGCCGCTCCGGCCGGTGGTCGCGCTCCCTTGGGCGATCCGTGGCAGGCTCCGGGATTCCTCATCTTTCATCCAATTTCTCTGGCGATCCCGGTCTATGAGTAAAAATTACGATTCCTCCGCCATCGAGGTCCTGACCGGCCTCGAACCCGTGCGTAAACGCCCGGGTATGTACACCGATACCACCCGGCCGAACCACCTCGCGCAGGAAGTCGTCGACAACTCGGTGGACGAGGCCATTGCGGGCCATGCCAAGCGCATCGACGTCGTGCTTTATAAGGATGGTTCGCTGGCCGCCACGGATGATGGCCGTGGTATGCCGGTGGACAAACACAAGGGCGAGGGCGTGTCCGGTGTCGAAGTGATCCTCACGCGCCTGCACGCCGGTGGCAAGTTTTCGAACAAGAGTTACAGCTTCTCCGGCGGGCTGCACGGCGTAGGCGCTACCGCGTGCGCAGTGAGGTTACCGTCACCGGTTCGGGGCTGGGACTTTACATTTGCAAGCAGATAATTCAGGCACATCGTGGTAAGATTTGGGCAGAATCAACGCACGGTGAGGGAACCACGTTTTTCA